>DASTQY010000423.1:0-11977 GCA_035761525.1 Nitrospira sp.
ATCTGGTTATGTTGACCAAAGACGATGGCCGGCAAACCGCCGCGCTCTTTATCGTGCGCGATGACACTCGTGATGCCGAGGTCGGCGTGCAGCTACCCACGGCTACGTACCAGGCCTATAACAATTACGGCGGCGAAAGCCTCTATGAGTCCTCCCACGGTTTATCGGGAGGGAAAGCGCGTAAAGTTTCGTTGGACAGGCCCATTGCAAGGCAATATGGGAATGGCACCGGTACCTTTCTCTATCAGGAACTCGAAGCGGTGATGTGGCTGGAGGATCACGGGTATGACGTCGAGTATCAAGCCAGCAGCGATACCGGGGGCGCAAACGGTCGAATCGGAGCGCACCGCCTGTTTACCATCATCGGACACGAAGAGTACGCAACGATGGCTGAGTTCGACCGGCTACAAAGCGCGGTCGCAAACGGCACGAGTCTGGCCTTCCTGACGGGGAACACGCTGTATTGGCAAATCCGCTATGAAAATAACGATCGCGTCATCGTCGGCTACAAAGATAACGCATCTGAAGACCCCATGCGATTGACTAATCCAAGCCTGGTCACGTCCACCTTTCGCAATCCCCCCGTGAATCGGCCCGAAAATCAGCTGGTCGGTGTCATGTCAGACGGCAGCTTTATCACTCAGCCATCCGATTGGGTCGTGACCAATGCAAATCATTGGGTGTATGCCGGGACCGGCCTGAGCAACGGGAGCCGGATTCCAAATCTGGTCTTTACCGAATGGGACGCACTCGTGAACAACGGGCTGACGCCGGCAGGCATTACCGTGCTGGCTTCGTCCGTTGTCTCGAACAATATCCCCGCCATACCCAGTCGCCACGAATCGACCATTTATGAACGAGGTAACGCATTCGTGTTTGCCGCCGGCTCAATCTTTTTTAGCCAGCATATCCGAAGTCAACCAGCTGTGGGACAAATCGTCGCGAACCTCTTGACGCGCGCCGGCGCAGGCGCACATGAACCGTGACAAAGAGGTCATAATCTGCGTGACAATTCGTATGACGGGTCGTGCAGGAAAAGGATTCAAGCAGCTCGGCGGGTCGTTCTCACGGAAGGCTTGATGACTGGAAGAGACCAGGCTCGGGCCTGGCGCTCGTAGCATACAGGGCAGTATGTATGACTCAACCGCACATCGATGAGAGTGAGGTGATGCCGCTCAAGATAGGTTGACATCGGCGTCCAATGAATAGAGGACGAAACCGGCTCTGCAACGTGTTTGCAAACACAGCACACGCTCAACATAGGAACGGTTGCTGTAATGGTTGCCACGGGTCCTCCCTTTGTGCGGTTACTCTAAGCAAACGATCGCACCGGTCCAACTAGGCGGTTCCCTAGGTGCGAACTGGGTAGGTCATGTGACAGAGTGACGCATAGGTACAGTGGACGGGGATCACTCTCAATTCAATCAGCGAGGGATAATTCGCAAGGATGTCGAGGGGTTATTACGCGTGGGTGAAGGAAGGCAACGAAAGGAGTTCTACGTGATCTCTCGCAGTTCAGCACCGCTCATGCCGTCGCCTAGAACGAGCCGGCTCGAGGGTCGGAATGCCGAGCCTGCCCCATCACTCGTATCCTGTCGCTTGCTGCTTGCCGATGATCATACGCTGCTGAGACAGGGTGTGAAGGCCCTGATCGAGACTTATGGTGTCACCGTCGTGGGCGAGGCAGGCGATGGGCGCGAAGCCGTCCGCATGGCGGAGGAGATGCAACCCGATGTGGCCGTGATAGATGTCATGATGCCATTATTGAATGGTTTGGACGTCGTGCGCGAAGTACGACGAGTGTCGCCAGCGACAAAATCGCTCTTGCTCACGATGCACACAGACGATGCCTTCGTCCTGGAAGCCCTAAAGGTTGGCGTCAAAGGTTACCTGCTCAAGTCGCAACCGGTGACCGACGTCGTGCATGCGATCCGCGACGTGTCCAAAGGCTCATTTTATCTGAGCCCGGGCATATCCCAAACGGTCATACAAGCATTCCTTGCCAAGAGCGACATTCCCTCGGACCCGTTGACCACGAGAGAACGGGAAGTCTTGCAATTGGTCGCTCAAGGCATGTCGACGAAAAAAGTCGCTGGCATGTTGGGTGTCAGCGTGAAAACGGCGGAATCGCACCGGCATCGCATCATGGACAAGCTGGATCTCCACGACACCGCCAGTCTCGTGCGATACTCCATCCGCCGCCGCTTGATCGAACCCTAAATTTCAAAGCCGCTCATGGCAAAGATACTCGTTGTCGAAGACATGGACAGCGTCGTCGACCTCCTTCGCAGCCTCTTGCAACGCGAAGGATTCGAGGTGGCAGTCGCTCAGGACGGACCGGAGGCGCTCGAAGCGGTTCGTCGTGAAAAGCCCGACCTGATCTTGCTCGACCTGATCCTGCCAGGTCTCGACGGGTTGGAGGTCCTTCGCCGTATACGGCAGGACCCTATCACCGCTCATTTGCCCGTGATCGTGCTGAGCGGGAAGGATGAGGAGAGGGACAAGGTCATCGGACTCGAGATCGGTGCCGATGATTACATCACAAAGCCCTTTCAAGCCAACGAGCTGATCGCCCGGGTCAAGGGGCGGCTCCGCCGATCAGCTCCCACTGATCCGGCTCGCGTGCTGAAGGTCGGCTCGTTGGAAATGGAACTCGATCGTTACCAGGTGACGCTTCGCGGAAAACCGATCCACTTGACGTCGAAGGAATTTAGCTTACTGCGCGCGCTACTGATGACGAACGGTCGCGTCCTGAGCCGGGATGCGCTCTTCGAATCGGTATGGGGAGCCAGCAAGGACGCGGATCTGCAGTCTCGTACGATCGACGTCCACATTCGCAGTCTTCGCAACAAGCTCGGCGCGGAAGGTCGCCGCATCTTCACGGTCCGTAACGTAGGTTACCGTCTCGATCCCGCTCCCACGGAATAACTTCTTGGGCCCATCACGCCTTTACACATCCCTGTCCTTCCGGAAGACAAACTCGTTGCATCCCAATCCTACGGTGGATTTCAATCGGCGGAGGCTGAAGCCTCGGGCCTTGTAAAATTCGAATATCTGCTCCGGTTTCGCCACTTCGTACGGATATCCGCCTATCCAGTCGACCGCATCGCGCCAATGACTCATTCCTCTTTCGTTCTTGTCGGTCCAGCGCCTGATATAGCGGCTGGGATGCCCGGAAACCAACGCGGTGAGAACGGCTTTGAATTCCAATGGTGCGGCAACAACCGCCGTATAGGGCCACCGGAAAGGGCGGGGTAAAGCATTGTAGAGCTGTTTGATGCGGCGCCACCGCGCACTCTGCGTTCCTGTATCGTTATAGATCGCGATAAATAGCAGACCTCCGGCAGCTACCGAGTGGTGCACGTTGTCCAATGCCTGCCACATCGCACCCGTATGGTGAAGCACGCCCCAGGAATACACTACCTCGAACCGGCCAAGGGAGGAGAGATAAGCCTTATCCAGTACAGATTGATGCTCGATTCGCCACCACGGATCATTATGTGAGTAGCGTCGGCGGAGTTCCTTCGTACAGGCGACCGATTGCGGGTCATAATCGAATGAATGTACTTGAGCGCCCAGCCGACGCGCCGCCAGACTGAATAGCCCGCTGCCGGACCCCGCATCAAGGAATTTCTTACCGGTCAAGTCCGAGATCTCCAGCATCTCACGAAGCGACGTCTCCGCCGACACAATCTGTTCTTCCTTCAAATTCTGCAGGAACTTGTACCAGTTATCCCCAAACTCAAATCGCCTCCCCTGTCGCACCTCTTCGACATGTTCCTCTGCAAAATCCTGTCGGCTCCGCTCTGCGATTTCCATAGCCATCCCTCCCTCGCTCCTACTCTCTGCTGTCGTCCGATTGTTCGATTGAATGGCGCGCCTCTCGATGGCGGTCCTCACGATTTTACCGGCTCTTCATGTAGTTCTTTCCATCTACTGACATTGCATTTACGCATCTTCACTGAGGCTTTGTCTGACGATGATACCGTCCTTTGGAGAACCACCTACCAGGAGGAAGGCTATGCTCGTCAGAACAAGTACTGTAATCCTTCGTGCTGCCGTATGTTGTTCGCTCCTGATGCTCGTCGCCACCGCGGTTGTGGGGCAAACAACCAGTTCGTTTCCTGGCGGCTGGATCGAGAAACAAGGCGCGTTTACGCGAGCTCGATACACGGCATCACAGATCCAATCGTTCGTCCCTCCGGGACGCGGCACCTTCACCTTCCCCGCCCCGTACAAAACCAAAGGCATTCGGATTACGGACGCGTCCGACTGCGGCGGCGCAGACTGCGTCAATTATATCGGGTACTCCTATTGGCGAAACACGAACGCGCACGAAAGCAGCGCTGACATGTGGATCTTCGTAGGGCTGAGCACCGCCAGGGGCGGAACAGGTCCGACGCTGTTTAAGCTCAATAAGGCGACCGATGTTGTTACGAAGGTTGGTCCGCTTTTTCCGGCGGGGAGCCCATTTAGAACCCAATCCGGTGAAACATGGTATTTCAGCGCCAGCCGGCCCAACAAACTCTACATCAACGACGGCCCAAGACTGCTGCGCTATGATGTCGTCTCGAAGGTCTCCGACACGGTCTTCGATATCACAGCACAATTCGGGAGCGGCCGCTACGTGTGGCAGACGCATTCCAGCAACAACGACATGGTTCACAGCGGGGCTTTGCGCGTATCCGCCACCGGTGAGGATTTAGGCTGTTTCGTGTTCAATGAAACGACTAGAAAGTTTTCGTTCTTTCCTAAGATCGGCACGTACGACGAATGCCACATCGACAAGAGCGGGAAATACCTCATGATCCAGGAAAATACCGACGGGAAATACGGTCTGGAGAATGTGTTCATCGATCTAGAAACGGGGAAGCAGAGCATCGTGATGGATCAGAACGGTGGCTTGGGACATGCCGATATGGGGTTCGGCTATGCCCTCGGAATGGACAACTGGAATTCCTTGCCGGGCGCAGCCATCACCTTCAATCTTGCCGGCACTGTGAAAGGACCCTGCGTATTTTACAGCAACAATTGGAATATGAATCCCGTCAACCATGTCTCCCATTTGAATGCCAAACCTACCATCCCCATGTCCCAACAGTTCGCGTGCGGCAGTAACGCTGATTACGGGTCCGCACAGAATGAAGTCGTGTGCTTTCGACTGGATGCCTCGCACGATCAACTTATCGTTGCGCCTGTGATGACAGATATGAATGCTCCGGGGGGAGGAAGCGAGTACGCGAAATATCCCAAAGGTAATCTGGATATCAGCGGCAGGTACTTCATATGGACCAGCAATATGGGCGGAAATCGGTTGGATGCCTTCTTAGTGAAAGTTCCCTCTCATTTGTTGACCGGATCGAGTGACATCGCCGCACCGGCGGCTCCTGTGAACCTTCGAGTGACGACGCGTCCCTGAAGAATAGCTGACACGCCTTAAGCCGCCGGACGCTGTTTTTCAACCGCATCGTCCGGCATCATCTCAGACCAGTCATCTGCTCGCGCCGCCTCTTCTTCCGGCCGCCTCGTGCGATTCCATGTCGGCCGTGCCATCCCGAAGATGAATTTCAGTGAGCCCAGTGCCAAGGCCGCGTTCAAGACAACGAAATAGCGCGCTCCAATGCTCGCTTTGCCGACGAGAGGCACGGCGCGCAACCATCCGGCACATAGGGCTGCCCCATAGAAAAGCGCCTGGGAGATAAACAGCCATTGATAGAACGGATAGTGCCGCAGGAATATGGCTCCCGCTAGTAAAGTCAGCAGCATCCATGGGGCCAGGAGCCGCAAAGCTTTGTGCGACCACAGAGCCAGTGAAACCACGCCCCATTGGGGCAACAGCAATCGCCACGCGTGACGGAGCACATGGGCAATTCCAGCACCGGATCGCACGCGCCGACGAAATTCGTCCGCGACTCGCTCCGGTATGAGTTGCCACGCGCGAGCGGCCCCATACTGTACGACATGGCCGTGTGTGCGAAGCCGGACCAGCAACGGTTCCAACAGATCGTCTGCCACCGTATCCGGAGGTAGCGGACAATAGTCCTCTCGACGAACGGCGTAGATCGTGCCGCTCGCCCCGAGCCCGGCGCCAATTTCGGACTCGAGTCCTTTTAAAAAGAGTTCGTACCGCCAATACCATCCGTCCAGATTGCGGGAGCTGCGAGACGACCGCATTTCAAGTTCTCCCACCACGACGGATGCGGATGGATAGCGCCAAAAGCCGGTGACTAATTGCCTGAACGCATCGGGATAAAACACCGTGGCCGCGTCCGTGAAGATCACCATTTCGCCACCGGCAAGCCTGACCAGATCGTTCAATACACTGGCTTTTCCCCGCCGGGTAGGAAAGGCCGCCAGCTGCACACCGGCAGACCGGTAACTCTCGACCACCTGACACGTGGCATCCGTAGACCCGTCCGAACCGATGAGAATTTCTATCTGCTCACTCGGATAGTCCTGGTCCAGGAGATTTTGGATTCGCCGTGCGATCACCGCCTCCTCGTTGTAGGCGGAAATCACAACCGTGAGTGATGGCCAGGAGTTCGTTGAACCGCGTTCCGTCTCCAGCGGGTCTTTGAGTCGACTGATCAGCCAGAGCAAGGCCGGGTAACCCGCATAGGTGTAGACAAGCAAGACCATTGCCCACCACGTGAGAATGATCATCGTCATCGAAGCACCTTCTGTCAAAAATGGAAGGACCGCTGTGCCGGACAATTCTGACATGGATGGACTCATGGCTTTCGTACTTCAAACACCCGGATCGCCGCGTAATAGGCCAGCCCGGGAAAGCGGGCAAGCATGGCGCGATCCCACCGGCGTAGCGGCATCAGGCTCGCCCGGAGAACGGGAATTCGTTCAGCGGCCCGTGACCATGGCAGCTCGAAACTTCTCGATCTGCCCGCAATGAACCCCGTCGAGAACTCGGCGAGCTCTCCAAGCGTCAACGGGCGCTCATACGGCGACACATTGGCGGGCAACGGACAGGGAACCATCTTCCGTAATGCGCGCAATGTCGGCGAGTTCCGCATCGGCTCGCTGAAGATGGCCCGGCCCCCCGGTCGCAGCACCCGGTACACCTCGCGCGCCGCCCGGTCGAGATCCAAATGGTGTAGGATCGCCATTCCGAAGACGACATCCACCGAATCGTCTGGACATGGAACCTCATAAGCCGATGCCACACTGAACCGTACGCCACTCGTGACACCGTTGACCTGCATCCGCCGACGATTGATCGCTATCAATTCCGGCGAAATGTCGAGAGCATGGACCTCGGCGCCTAGTCGGGCCAATATAATGGTGTTCTCACCCCAGCCGGAACCGTACTCCAACACCTGTTGTCCCGTAACATCGCCGAGCAGGTGAAAAGCATATTCCAGATGAAATAGCGTGTCGGCTGGTGGATTGACATACCTGGCCACATTGTCTTCGGATGCAAGCAAGGATGAAGCATCAGCCGATTCGGCTTCCGCCGCGCTGCGCCTGATTTCCGCCTGTTCCCATTCTTGTAATGCCGTCTGATGTTCCATAACATCCTTTCGGTTCATTCACTCTTGGCAGCCTGCGACTTGTTGCCCCGGTCCTTCGATTGAGGTTTCGAGCAGACAGCCTCCATCCGGCCGGTATCGCCGAGAGCGGCGCAGAGGGACTTCGCGTCTATTCCAGGGACTTCGGAGGTTGGAGGGCCGCTCACGGCGCTGCTCGCTGCCACGCGGTAATCTCCAGCCGCGGCATTGATGAAGGGCACCGCCTCCACTGAGGCCGGAAATGCGTTGTCTTCCGGATACCGCTCGGCATAGGACTCTCCGCCGATCAACATATTATGGATCACGATCGCTCCGGGAAAATGACGGTCCAGAGTCGGCTTGCCCACACCTGTGCCCTCCCCTTCCATGCCATATTCGTTGTGAGGCGTGATGTTGTACCGATATACGAACCCTTCATGCGGATCGCCGGCGGCCATGACAGTATGCCCCGTATGGAACCCGACATTATGTTCAATGACGACGTGCTTTGTGCCTCTTAATAATTGAAACAATCTGCCCTTCCCGCCCCAACGCGGACCGTTGATATCGTCAAAAATATTGTTCTTGATCAGGATGCGTTGGCCTTGTCCGCTCGGGGGATGAATGTCATCCGAACCCATAATGTTGACGCCACTCGGACTATGACGGACGATGTTGTTGGTAAAGGTGACGTCTTCGATGACCGCCCAAGGAGAACGGCCTTCCTCATTACGGACCGTAAACGTGATCGCGAATCCATAGCCGGGCCGCTGCCAGTTATATTCAAAGATATTGCCGTCCGCCAGGACGCGGCGCGCGTTCTTCAACTCGAAGAGTATCTTGACCTGCCAGTTGCCGCCGTCGTGCTCCGGCTCTCCCGGCCTCCATGACAGCGGCTTGACCACGTGGTTATGACGGATTTCGATATCCGATGGCACGAGATCACGAATCGAAGGATCTCCACCTCCAAAAAGAAGGTTTTCACCGGCTCCTTCGAGCAAGTTGTTCTCGACCTTGAACGGTCCGCTCCCGCCCCACCCGACCACGGCTTGAGAATCCTGTCCCTCTTCCCTGAAGCCCGAGACATATGAGTCAACGATCGCGAGGTGCCGGCCGTTCATCACAACGCCGCGGCGCGCTCCTTTCTTGGGATCGCCGTGCACATAGCAGCGGTCGAGAATGATGTGGTGAGGCAAGTCGTCGAGAGACCGGGCAGTATTGTCTCCGAGCAACACGAGATCGCGAAGCAGGATGTTGTCCTCAGGCTTGATCTCAATGCCGATGAAGCGATAGTGATGCGCCCGTGGTTCCGCGATAATGACGCCATGCTGATTGGACACCAGTGCAGCCATCCTCCCAGTTTGCGAGGGCTGGACGCGTGTTCCCGGCGCTGGAAAGTCTTTTCCGATCCCACCCGAACGGATCGTGATCCAGCCCGAACCCGCTTTCTTGTACGGCAAGGTAAAGGGCCCTTTGTACCGGGCACCAGCCGTGAGGACGATCTCGTCACCAGGCTGTGCCTCATCAAGCATGGCCTGGAAGTCACCGCCGGCTGGAACGGTGAGCGTGCGTCCCGGTGAAGATTTCACGGTCGTATCGACGTACTCGTGCGGTAACGCCGGGCGTACGCCGGAAGCAGTCGCGGCGCATCCCTCACCTATGGGTATTGCCAGCATCACCATCGCTACCATGAAAGGACACATCCAGGAAGATCGGTAGGTCATGCCGCCTCCATGAGCCGCTCTTCGACCAGGCTCGACATTTCGCCGACCCGCGCTTCCCAGCCTTCGCTCCGCATCATCTCCACTCGACCACGATCCCGCTCGCTGGTCCGTTCCTTCAGCGCGGCTTCGATTTCTCGCAAAAAGCTTTCCCGGTTGGTTGCAATGTGCACGACGCCTTGGTATCGCACAACTTCGGGCAAGGGCGTGGACACCACCGGGAGGCCGGCGGCGAGGTATTCGCGTAGTTTGAGGGGATTGACCCTCAACGTCAGTTCGTTCATACGAAACGGGATCAGGCCGACATCGAACCCTCGGCAATAGCCTGGGAGCGCCGAATAGGGTCGCTGTCCGATGAGATGCACGTTGGGCAATCCCTGCACCGCATGCAGATCGGTCTGCGCCTTCCCCACCAGCGCGAAGGACCATTGCGGGCGAGCTCGTGCCAACGCGCCGATCATGTCAAGGTCCACCCAATCTGCTAACAGACCGAAAAACCCGATCACCGGCTTCTGGAGGGTGGCGATTTCTGACGCGACGGCCGTAGCGGGATCCAAGGCTCTACTGAAATGAGCCACATCGACCCCATGCGGAATAAAATGGGTCCTCGGATTGATTTCCCGGCGCTCAGCACACAACTTTTCGGCCGAAGTGAACACAATGTCGGCACGTCGAATGAGCTCCCGTTCCATGCGAATGATGACATCTTTCGGGACGCCGGAAAATTGGGAGTACTCATCGACGCAATGATAGATCACCATCCGTTCGTGCAGGCGGCCCAGGAGCCAATTGACGTTCGGCAGGAATGTCCAAATGATGGGCCGTGGCATGTCTAATCGGCGGCAAAGATGGCGAAGCCGTGCCGCGAGCACGATACGATTCACCCGCTCCGCCGCCCTGATACCTGGCAGCGGCAACACGGGAGGGTCCATGACATAGATGTTCGGCTCGACTTGACGGACGCCCGAGACGATGCGCCGCAGCTTCGCGACCAATCGCCGGAGGTCGCTTGCGGCCGCCGTGGGGCGGCGCATGCCGATCGAGTTCACCCACAGCACACGGTTCCGTGCTGAAAGAATCCGCATGATGTGCTTCTTGCTGGTGGGATCGCCTTCCCAATCTTGGGAGATGCAAATAATCGATTGCCCTTCAATCATGACGTTTCACTCCTTTCAACACGCCTGCGAAAAGCCTCGGGAGATTAACGATTTCCCACACGTCATGCCGGCACCGTTTCGGCTTCCACCTGCTCTTCCAATGGCTGAGGCATCTCACCGTCGATGGCGATCCGCTGCCACATTTCCAGGTTCACCAAGAGCCAGAGACGATCCGAATGAGCCCGGGTGCCTGACACGTGCTCGTCGACGATCCGGCGGACCGTCTCGGGATCAAAGAGGTGGCGATCCAGTGCGCGTGTGCTCAGGACGTACTCGTCGAGGATCGTCCGAAAAGGCCCGCGCACCCAGCTCCCGAAAGGAACCGGAAACCCCATTTTTGATCTGTTCATCACTGCCGGCGGCACCATATTGCGTAGCGCCTCACGAAGAATGACCTTCGTCTGCCACCGTCTCATCCGCTGCTCGCCAGGGATTTGCATCACCTGCTCGACAAGCAGATGGTCCAAATACGGCACGCGGCTTTCCAACGACGCCGCCATGCTCATTTGATCCTGTTTCATGAGCAATTCCACGAGGTGCGTCCCGACGTCGGCATAACTCATCCGCTCAAGCAACGTGCCGCGATGCTCGTGCCAGTAGCGCAGACCTTCCGCGTAGGGATCAGGACCCGTCGCGGACCTCTCCTTCAGGAGCGTGCGCTGCAGCGACTCGGGAAACACGGAAAAATTATCGAAGAACAACCCTCGAGGTCCGGGTTCATAGGCCAATGCCGTTCGCGAGGCGTAGCGTTGTATCCGGAGGGGCAGACGCCCCAACGAGCCGCTAATCCGTCGCCTGAGAGCGCGGGGGACGCTGCTCCAGTAGAATCGGCCGATGCGATCGTTCAGGGCGGTGACACGATAGCGGTAATCGTATCCGAGAAACAGCTCGTCGGCGCCCTCACCGGTCAGGACCACCTTCACATGTTGGCTGGCCAGGCGGGATACAAAGTATAAGGGGACGCTTGATGGGAACGCGATAGGCTCGTCCTCGTGCCAGACAAGCTTAGGCAACGCCTGCATAAACTGTTCGGGAGATACGAGAACTTCGTGGTGGTCAGAGCCCACGGCCTTGGCCACCAGCCTGGCATACTGAAGCTCGTTGGCCTCCCCTTCGGCAAAACCGACCGAAAACGTTTTCAGTCCTTGCGGCATCATAGGAGCCATCAGAGCCGCAAGGCCGCTGGAATCCAAACCACCGGAAAGAAAGAGACCCAGTGGCACATCACTCATGAGATGGCTCCGCACAGCCGTCTGCAGTCCTGTCCGCAACTGATCGGCCTGCTGGCTGAGCGGTGCTCTGTCGTTTACGCTCAGCTGCGGCGGATGCCAATAGCGGCGTGTTGTCGTCCCCTGCTCCGCCGACCATTCCAAGAGATGCCCGGGCAATAATTTCAACACACCGCGATAAAACGTTTCCGCTCCCGCCACGTACCGATTAGCCAGAAATTCCGGCAGGATGGCGTGGTTGAACGACACGTTCGGAATGCCGGAAGCCACGATGCCCTTGATCTCTGACGCAAACAGCAACTCGTGATCGTTGCAGGCGTAATACAACGGCTTGATGCCGAGTCGATCACGAGCGAGCAGTAAGCGGC
>DASTQY010000424.1:0-4811 GCA_035761525.1 Nitrospira sp.
GGTGAAGGCGCGCCGAGCGCCCTGAAACGTCGCTCTGAATCGAAGCACATCGACTAGAGTCGCAGGAGTGAACAAGCGGCCATCGCTTGGATGGAGTAACTGAAGTGCCTGCATATCGACGCGCTGAATGCGATGGTGATGGGTGGGAGTTGCAACAAAAACGAGGAGAGGCTAGCCCCTTCGCCGAATAGTGTCAATGGTTCAGATCAAGTTCCTTGTAAAAAATAGCACGTATTTCCTCACGAGAGAAAAGATCTGATACGTGAGCTTGTCTGAAAAAGCATATGTCTAAGCGTTTTGGCTTCTCAATGGCCTAATACCTATTAATGGGTCATTCCTGTGGATTGTGGCGCGTGAAGGAGCACACCCGTGGGTGTGCCCCCTTCCGCTAGACGATACCCGTCCTATCTGCCGATACCCACGACCCAGAGCAGTACGATCAAGCTCAATGGTAGACCCAATAGCCACATAATCACGTACGCCATACGATACCTCCTCTTACTGAGTTCGTTTACGGATGCAGCCAGTTATGCAGCTCGTGCACGCCGACGTCCTGACACGTCGTCGTCCTCTTTCATCCGACGATAGGTCAACGACATCGGCTCACCCGACGCCAACCAGCCGCCGATGAGACTCCCCATCAGGCCGATCAACAGCGCCGTGACGCCGCCGATGGCAGAATTGCGGGCGACCATCGCAGCATTGGGATCCGCGGTGACCGTCGATGAGGTGGCCCAGATCGGGGTTCCGGCCAGCCCCCCATACCATCCGCCGAAGAAACTCCCTGCCCCGAGCGCCGCCAGAAACAGGAACAGCGGAAGCGCCGCGAGCCAGGTGATGGTGCCATGCAAGGCGGCGTCCTCGGCCCGACGCAGGCCCGCGATCGATGATGCGACCCAGCCGCCGACCACAAACGCAAAGAACGCTCCGCCGACACTGAAGATCAAACCGCCCAACGTCAGGTCGTGAAGATTCATCACCTTCTTGCCGACCTGGTGAGCGCCAATCGCGGTGCCGATGAGCCCGAAGATGAGCGCAACGGCAAGCGATGCCAAGGCGCCGACCCAGATGGCGCTCCAATGAACCGGCCAGGCCCTGGTCGCTAGGCCGCCCGGAGCAATGACTACATTGTGCTCCTCGATATAGACATCCGGAGTGCTGCTAGGCATAACTCCTCCTTGTTAAAGACACTCTCACTATTAGAGGGTTGCAAAGCCAGGACCAACCAAGCGTGGAGCTGGTCGCGGCGATTGTGGCGTAACTTCGCGGGTCTACAGACTAGTGTTTTTCCCTGAGATTCTCTTCGCGCTCGCAGCCATGGAAACCCTGTGCTGGCACAAGACAAGTCGTCTGCGTCGCCTCTGCTAGAGGGACCCCTGGCCGGCCAGGGGTCCCTCTAGCCAAGGGTCATTGGTAGAAAGGGTGAAGACGGCGGCTTCCGGTTAAAAAACGGACTGCCACTCTCTCATTGCTTCTCTTTCGGGAGGAGCGTACCGTTATCGTTCTTTTCGCCCTCAGACTACAAAAAAGGGAGGCCCCTATGACACCGTTCCGATTGCTCATTCCGATGCTTGGATTGCTGCTCACCGCGGGATCGCCGGCCTCGGCGGAACTGCTCGCCCTGCTGAATTATGAGAGTAAACCGGACCAACCGGTGCGACGCGAAGGGATCGCCATCATGGACATCGATCCCGCCTCGGCGGACTACGGCAAGATCCTCATGGAGATTCCGCTGCCAGCTGATCTCATCGCCCACCACATCTTTTTTAACCGCGATCTGACCAAGGCCTACATCACCGCCTTAGGGAAGCCGGTCCTGCATGTGTTCGACCTCACCCACTTCCCCTACAAGCTGCGGGAGATTGCGGTGCCGGACTGCCAGGTGCTGGAAGATCTCGCGGTGTCGGAGGACAACAAGAAGTGGTATCTGACCTGTATGGGCTCGAGCAACGTGATCATCGGCGATGCCGTGAATGACAAGCCACTCAAGACGGTGAGCGCGACGGATCCTCATGCTTCGATCCTCTATCCGCACGGCGTGGCCATTCACAGCGGCATCGACCGCGTGATCGTTACGAGCACCGTGAAACCGGATATGTCGGACGCAGGAGACTCGGTGACGGTCATTGAAGCGAGCACGGGCAAGGTGCTGTCGACGCACAAGGTGTCGAACAAGCCTGACCCGGCCAAGGCGGCGCCGGTCGAAGTCATGTTCTCGCCGAAGTCCAATCCGCCGGTCGTGCACATCACCAATATGCTCGAAGCCACGCTCTGGGCGGGTGTGTGGGATCCCAAGAAGAAGGAGTTTTCCTTCACGCAGATCGACGACTTTGGCCCGCGGCAGCAAGGCATGCCGTTGGAGATGCTGTATAACGCAAAGGGCGACCGCTTGTTCGTCACGACCGCGAAGCCGGGATTCGTCAATCTCTACGACAACACCGACCCGCGCCGCCCGAAGTTTTTAAAGACGATCCCCGCGGCGGAGGGCGCGCATCACAGCGTGCTTTCACCCGATGAGCGCTATCTCTTTGTGCAGAATAGCCTGCTCAATCTGGAAGGCATGAGCGACGGATCCATCACGGTGATCGATTTAAAGGATGACAAGGTGTTAGGCAGCATCGACACGTTGAAAAAGGCAGGCTTTAACCCCAACTGCATCATGCTGCTGCCGAATCATTTTCAGAAAGGCGGGCTGCCGAACCATCCTCAGAAGAGCAGGCTGCGCGCCGCCGCTCAGTAGGGCCGGCAGCGGGAGCTGACTGATTCGGGCGACGAGAATTTCTGCCGCATTTCGCAGCGGGAGGAACAGCGTGACTTGAACGGGCGAACGATTGACCGAGACCGTCATGACCATTCTCACCCGCCCAGCCCTGCGCAATCTTTTCTTACCCACCGTCCCCCGATTGCTCTGCAATCGATTACCCGGGACGTGCGCTTCTCCCCACGGCGGTCTCAGCTCACTTCACCATATCGTCATTCGCCGTTTAGGGTCTGACGACGAGATGGCCCCGACGGTTCTGCTGATAACAGGTTTCGGAACGATCCTTACAGAATGGACGCTCCTTGCCGTAGGACACGGCAACGATGCGCTCGCGTTTAATGCCCAGGTCCGACAGATAGTTGAGAATGGACTTGGCCCGCTTTTCTGCGAGCACGAAGTTATAGGTGGAACTCCCGCGCTCGTCGCAGTGCCCCTCCACTTTGAGCTGGGCGGCCGGATGCACGCGCAGCCATTCGGCATTGCGGCTGAGCGCCTGTCGTCCGTCGTCGCTGAGAGTCCAGCTATCGTAACCGAAAAATACATCGCGGAGGCCGGCAGCCGCCGTGGCCGCATCTTCAGCACGCGCTTGGTCCATCTGCCGCTTGGCCGTCGCCGGATCATTCTTCGCCACGGCAATTCCAGAACTCAGCCGCTCGGTGCCGGACGGATCGTCCAAAGACAAGTTGGGAAGCGGTTCTTGAACCGGAGGACGCGCGGCACTTGACGTGCGCCCATCCGATTGCACCGACTTTTTGGAACATCCCGCAGTCCACAACACCATACAACTTACTGCCAGCAGACAGGTGAATCGCACATAACCATTCATACAGCC
Source organism: Nitrospira sp. (assembly GCA_035761525.1). Classification (GTDB taxonomy): domain Bacteria; phylum Nitrospirota; class Nitrospiria; order Nitrospirales; family Nitrospiraceae; genus Nitrospira_C. The sequence goes on from DASTQY010000424.1 coordinate 3,594, forward strand.
TCCTTGGTGAACATCACGAGACGCTTGCCCGCTTGTGTCAGCGGCTCTTCGTTTCGCGCCCGCCGGAGTGTACCAAGATGAACGCAACAGGGCAATATGTAAGGCGAGTGAACGCACTACTTGAGTCGCTCTAGCGAAAGTTAAGATCAGGTAAAATCCGACCTCGGCTTGCTCGTCTGCCTTATTAATGATCCTCCCAAGCTCGCTTGTTGTTCTTTCCCTAGCCTTGTGGATGGCGGGGTGCACGGCCATGTCGCTGCGGTCCTTCTCACCCCCCAAACCTTGGCGCGCCAAGACGCGCCTTTTCCCAGGCGCCGATTGTGAGCATTGTCCCTGTCGCTCAGAGGATAATCAGTTGGGAGAGTTCCTCCAAGGCCAGTCATTTCGGAATTGACTTAAGTGCTTGTGTCACTTCCCTAACCATGCTAGGTTGACATTGATCGCGAGACCTACCTGCATATCGACGCGATTTATCGAGATCGTTCTGTCTCTGGCGAGCACCCTCCCGACACGGACCTACGATCCCCCGACATCCGACAGAGCATGATGTTCTGTCTCAACACTAACTCCGGAAGAGGTGTAGCCTTGTTCCACGCATTGCGGTCGTTCATACAGCCCATACAGACATTTTTCCGCGAGACGGCAGGAGGCTTCTATCATGTCGTCGTGATCGCTTTAAGCGCAGGAATCGCCCTCCTTCTTCCTTCCGGAGCCAGGCAGTTTCTCAGCTTCTGGTCCAGGATAGAACAGGACAAGCTTTCACTGATTCTCATTGAGATGATCGTGGCTGTGCTGTTGATCGGCTGCTTTAGCTATGTCCGGCGCAGTCGGCGGGACCGTGTTTTGGCGAAAGCCGCGGCTGGCGCAGGGCTGATCTCCTTTTTTCCGAGACACGAACCTCGCGCCCATCAACACATCGCACGGCTTAAGGAAGAGAACACGACAGGCCGCACCATCATGGTGATTGGTTCCAGCGGCTACAGCAGCTTCGTCGACCAAGTCGGCGATTTGTCATCTGTTCTCGACACCTGCCTTGGTGCAAAAATTCTTCTTGTGAATCCGTATAGTCAGGAGGCGACTACCCGCATTGAAGCCATTGACCACCCCGAATATACTCTCCATGCCTTTCGGGAAGAAGTGCGGCAAAGCATTGCACTGCTCAAGCGGCTGCGAGCCATGGGTAAAGCCGTCAAATTGAAACTGTACGCAGACGCACCA
>DASTQY010000425.1:0-3909 GCA_035761525.1 Nitrospira sp.
TTTTCCCCACGCCGCTCAAGCAACTCCTCACCATCGGGCGTTTTGAGGGACTCTCGCCGGCCGAGCGTTGGAAACTACTGTCCTGGTTGGAGCAACTTTGGGAAGGCACGGTTCAGCTCGCCACTGACCTGGAACATCGCACGGCTCAACAGTGGCTCGAATCGCTGGATGTCAGCCGAACCTCTGTGCAGACTATTTGGAATCCGCTCGCACGCTGGTTGACGGGCAGTGACATTCAAAGCCTGTCCGCAGACGCCTTCGTGACCGCTCTGAGACCGTTCTTTCTTTCCGGCGCGGCCAACAGCCGAATTTGGGTGGCACATCCATCCCGCGACCAACTGCTCGTGGAACCGGTCAAAGGGCACCTGATCAAAGACGGCGCGACATTGGCCTTTCGCACACCGGCTGTACGACTTGAGTTTCACCAAGAGCGGGTGACCGGCGTACGTGTGGGAGACGGAAGCGTCCTCGAAGCCGAGTGGTACCTCGCCGCAGTCCCTCCGCAGCAGTTAACGCCTCTGCTGCCCGAGCGTTGGCTTACGCGTTATGCCTACTTTCAGCACATCGCCGATCTTGAAACGAGCTCCTCCACTGTTCTTCAGGTACGCACCGCGACGAACCTGGCGAAGCCACGGCATATCCTTCTTAGCTCCGGACCCTTCCACTGGATGACGTGCTTTTCAAGAGCACCGGACCGACGTCTGCTCGCTGTTATAAGGATCCAGCCCGGCCAACCAGCGCCTGATCTTGAACGGCAGGTTTCGGCGCTTCTTGGTTCGTTGAATCTCCTGGAGCCAGGCCGTCATCTCGACGAATTGGCGCAGCACGAGATTCAGCATGCCGTCCTGCCCCTTGGGCCGGGGACGAAGCTCCGTCGACCGATACATCGGAGCCCGATTCCCAATCTGCTCGTGGCCGGGGCCTGGACCGACACGGGCTGGCCGGCCAATCTGGAAAGCGCGATTGTCAGCGGCGAGCGTTGCGCCGATGTCATCATCGGCCACCGTCTCTCTGTTTAAGTGCGAGCGATTTTCTGCGTTGACAACTTTTTGCCCCGCTCCTAAGATGCCTCGCGTCGGTCCATCGTCACACCTCACCATGACACTGCAAGAACTCGCGAAATCGCTTCACAACTGTCAGCAGTGCAAGCTCGCCAAACTGGGGCGGACACAGGTGGTGTTTGGGGTGGGTAATCCCCGGGCCAGCATCATGTTTGTCGGCGAAGCACCCGGGTTCAACGAGGATCAGAAGGGCGAGCCTTTCGTCGGCGCGGCCGGCAAATTATTGAATGATCTGCTGGCATCCGCCAATCTCTCGCGCGATCAGATCTATATCGCGAACGTGATCAAGTGCCGGCCGCCGAACAACCGCGACCCTGAACCTGATGAAGTCGAGACCTGTAAGCCGTTTTTGATGCAGCAGATTCAGATGATCCGACCAAAGCTGGTGTGCACGCTCGGTAACTGGGCCACACAAACCTTGCTCGAACGAAAGGTCGGAATTACGAAGGTGAAGGCCCAGGCCTTCTATTTAAAGGACTTTGTCATCTTTCCCCTGCTGCACCCGGCTGCTGCACTCCATCAAGGCAACCTGCTCGATACGTTGAAGGAAGATTTCAGAAAACTGAAGGAATTCCTAGACCGGCATTCCCAACCGCCGCCTGACACGGAAGCTGCCGAGCCGATTGCGCCCGCCCTCAGCCTCGAACCGCCCAACCCCGCCCAAATGGATCTGTTCGGATAGTTGAGTGTCGCGGCGATGGTGTCCCGGACTGCTCCAGCGCTTCGGCTCGACCACGCTAAGCTTCTCATCTGCTCGACGCCGAAACTCGTTCCCTTCTTAGCTTCGCTGCAAGGGAACTTCGAACATCGGCATCGCCAGCCAAGGGCTGGTCGCATCTGACTACCCAGTGCGGTGCCCGAGCCTTCGCGCAAGTCGCAGACGGGCATCCATCGCCGCACCCTATTATCCTCACTCGGCAAGAAGAGAGAAGTGACTGCCCGCTGCGGCCTCGCTGGACGCCCATTGTGATCAGCCTGCGTTCAGCGATACTGCGGCTCGGCCGACGGGTTGAACCGCATAGTTACGGCAAGCCAGCAAGCGCTGCCGAAAGGGGAAGCAACGCAGGCAACACAATTAGGCCTTCGGTGATTTTCTTTCCGACGATGCGGCAGAGCTCGATTCGGCGGGTTGTTCCTCGACTTCTCCTTCAGCAGGCCCCTCCGCTTCCGGCACGTCGAACCACTGCACCAACATGTCATCCCACCAGGCTTCGTCCACTTCCGTACCGGGATCGTTGCCAAGAAAAGCCACGTCATCCTTGGTGACATCGGCTCCGACCTGTTTCGGCTGGTGCTTGGCGCGCTCGATTACTTCCTTTGTGGCATACCCGCCGATGATCCAGGAATCCGGATCGGCCCTGCGGGACTTGTACGCTTTCAGTCCGACCTTCAAGTACATGAAGATTTGTTGTTGAACCGGATCGCCGACGCCTGATTGCGGCAAGCTGAGTGTCTTTTCGATCTTCTTACGCCAGTGCCGGTCATCGTAACGCGACGTCACGAGCTGCAGCATTTTCTTTCCGAATTCGGCATCAAGCGGCATTGACTTCCTCCATCAGCGGCGTCTCCTCGTCCCTCAGCTGCTCATTTGTCGTAGTTACTTTCGGCTGTACTTGCTCGTGAACGAGGCCTTTCCGAGCTTATTCTGATTGAGGTAATAGCCCACCATCGCACCGGAGGCCTCTTTCTGCAGAGGAATTTGATCTGCTTTGAGCGCATACACCGTAAAGATATACCGATGCGGTTTATCACCGGGCGGTGGACAGGGACCGCCGTATCCCGGCTGACCGAAATCGGTCATGGATTGGATGCTGCCTTGCGGCGCTCCTCCGCTATCCGGCTTCCCGGCACCGGCCGGCAGGGATATCGTATCCGGAGGGATATTGAAAATCACCCAATGCCACCACCCGCTTCCGGTCGGCGCGTCCGGATCGTAGACCGTCACGGCGAAACTCTTCGTTCCTTTCGGTGCCCGCTCCCATCGTAATTCTGGCGAGGTGTTGTTGCCGTTGCATCCGAATCCGTTAAAGACATGTTCATTACCGATGGCCCCTTTGTCTTTCAGCGTGGGGCTGCTGAGCCGAAAGTCGGCGGCCATGCCCGCGCTCGGAACCAGCAGCGCTGCCAGGAGAACCATACTACATGCACGTCGCATAACCACTCCTCTCTGTGGATCTCGTGACATCGCAGACCGCGCGGATGGCTTGGATAACTGCCCGCAGTACGATCAAACGAACTTCATCCGCCCTTCTGGTAGGTCCCGACTAACTGGGCCTGGCTTAAAATGTGGCCTCTCATCGCGTCCTCGAGCTTGCTCTTTGCCGGCTGCTTCAGGTCGGGCAGCATGGTATCCAATGCATAGAGCTTATGGAAGTACCGGTGACGCCCAACCGGCGGGCAAGGACCGCCATAACCGGTTCGCTTCCAATCATTGACCCCTTCTCTGGTTCCTTCCGGCAATGTCTTTACGCCTTCCGGCAAGCCGTTGGTCGTCGGCGGCAAATTGTACAGCACCCAATGTACCCAGGTCATTTTCGGTGCGGCAGGATCGGGCGCGTCGGGGTCATCCACAATCAACACCAAACTTCTCGTACCAGGCGGCAACTCCGACCAGGCGATCGGCGGTGAGACGTCCCGGCCTTCGCACGTATACAACACCGGAATTGCACCCTGATGGGCAAAGGCGCTCGAGGTAATATGCATGTTGCCCTCCCCGCGGGCTGAAGCGGCCATGGCAGTAAGAACAAGGGCGAGCGGGGCTGCCAGAAAGGAGTAACGAACTCCTGCAGGCAGACGTCCGAGGGGTCGGAAGCTCTTCACTGTGCTTGCTCAGTTACCCGCGACCATC
>DASTQY010000426.1:0-2440 GCA_035761525.1 Nitrospira sp.
TTTCACATCCTGACCTTGGCGGGGTTATTGCTCATGCCGGCTGAAGGATGGAACGGTGTGACCGACAAAGCCGGCGTGCCTCCGCGCCTCTCCCTCCAAGAACTTGAGGGCATGCTTCCTCCAGGCACCCGGCTCATGGTCCATCCCGCTGCCATTGAGAAATTTTTGGCAGAATTGGATGGCGCACCGCCGGACTGGGAAACGCTGCACGGTCGCGGACACCAGGACCCAGGTCATGATGACCGGCTCTTTGCGTTCAACAGGGAGCGGGATGCGCGACGTGGAGGCCACGAGGCGCTGGGACAGGCGGTGGCCTTCCTATGGACGGGCGAACTTTCCCGTTATGATCCGGGGAGCGATGGTTTTCCCATCGCCCTTGGCCCGAAGCTCGTCAAAACTACCTGGGGGATGGTCCGTTTCAAGCCTGAAGACGTGCCAGCGAATCTGAACGTCACGACCGACGTGATCCGGCGTGAGCAATGGCGGCGCCAAATCGAGCGGGGGCACCCGGTCGAGATCGATGTCGTGATGAGCGGGAAGCTCATACCTGACGAATCAATTGTTTATGATTTTTCTCACGACGAAGAGGGCTTGGGGCTGATCATGCCCTTCGTGCGAGTCGAGCGGGTGGATTTTGTCTTGATAAATCCTTAAGTCAGAAGGCGTCTGTTGCGCAGCGGAAACCCGTTCCACTCGGGCGGCTGTCCATGGTGCCCCAGTCGCGATCGCTTGTGCGCAGACTTACCGCTGGCTTAAGCCACGAGCCTCCGCGCATGGATTTGATGGCGCCACGATCAGGACCAACGGGGTTATCCAACGGGGCGTATTTGTAATAGTTGGGATCGTACCAATCCTGCACCCATTCGGCGACATTGCCAGCCATGTCGAGGAGACCGTATGCGCTGGCGTTGGTGGGAAAACTCCCGACCGGCAGGGTCAGCACTTCTCCGTTCAATCCTTTGCTCTTCGCGATCTGGGCGCCTTCACCCTTGACCCAGAAGGCGTCCCAATCCGCTCCGCTGTCAAACTCGATTGTGCGTCCGGCCCAAAAGCTGGCGCTGTTCGCCAACGCGATGTCCCACTGATTGCCCCAGGGATATCGACGGCCATCCGTTCCTCTCGCGGCTTTTTCCCATTCTGCTTCAGTCGGAAGGCGCTTGCCGGCCCATCGACAATAGGCTTCCGCATCAGTCCAGCTGACATTCACCACCGGATGCTGTTCGATCCCGCGCATCGGCGCCCCGTTAATCCATAAGGTTGATGCTGGATTGGCGTTTTCGGGTATTCGGTGATGTGTCGCGGAGACGAATGCGAAATATTTGGCATTCGAGAGTTCATAACGATCTATGTAAAAGGAGGAGAGAAACACAAAACGCTGTGGGTGCTCATCGGCGAGTCCATCTGTGCCGGCCGGCGTTCCCATCGTAAATTCACCGGCGGGTATGAATACCATGGTGCTATCTGAGAAGCCGAAGCTCCATTCGGAGCTCATCATGAGGGTGACGCAGCACAGAATAAACCAGCCGGCGCTGTGCCGCACGTCAGGGCTTTCGGAGACGACAGGCACGAGCGACCCCGTCGCGGTAGGCACTCCACAATCTCAGGCAGGTCTTCAGACAACTCAGGACCGCTTGTTGTTGCGCACGCGTCGTCGCGTAGCTCACGACCATCTTGTAGGCGTCATGTCGATGCCCGGCCTCGACCATCTGATGAGAACGGATGAGATCCATGGAATCAGCCGAGAGGCCATAATGGCGGACCAGCGGGTGTTGTTGGACGATCGACTCAATTTCTTCCGCGGTCTTGGGTTTGGAAGGCTCGTCCAACTCCTTCCGGTCCTTCACGCTGCCTTCCACAAAGACGGTCAGCGCGGCGGCACCGACGATCCACTGCCGATGATAGGAAGCACGGTCGAGCCAGGCTCGATATCGACGTGCGGCGGGAAGGAGCGTGATCCGCTCAAAGGATTTGGCGGGGAGGCCCAATCCAGCCATCATCTGAAGAAACAGTTCCGGATGGGATTTCCCGAGTGAAAGACCTCCGGTGTCTTCTTCGTAAATGTTCTCAGCCAGCATCCGCCGGACCGCGGCCGGAGGGTTGTGGCCATGAATCCGTGCGAGCATGACCGGAAAGTCGCGCACGTAGACCGCATACTCTTGCTGAAAATGGCGGGTCAATTGCTCGACTGAGACTGTTCCGTCGGCGAATGATGGCCAGGCCCAGTGGTGCTTGCGGTCCATGATTCGCAGGAGCTCTTCTTGAAAGCGGCTGTTGGTCTGCGGTCGGGTCATGCGGGTTGCCTTCCTCATCAGGGCCTCGTTACAATTCGCCGGATGGAGGACATGTGAAACAGGTGACCGTTCAAAACCCCGATGAAATCCTGTCGCTGCTGGCCGAGGTCGCGTTACGCGGATCTGGTTTCGTCACCGAATGCCTTCTC
>DASTQY010000427.1:0-4268 GCA_035761525.1 Nitrospira sp.
CCGCAGGCTGTTCAGTCGGCCTCACCTACGGCGGACCCTACGCTCCCCCCGGGCGCACGTCAACAAGGGAGGGGCTGACTATTTTTCATGAATCGACAAACGCCTTGGCATTCTGAACAGCCCATGCTCATATGCCTATGAGCGCATACATGACCCAAATATGAAGGATAGGTCCAGCCGTTGGTTTTTTCCTCCGAACGACTGAACTGGCAAGGCCCACCGGTGGGGATCGACTGGACTATCGGTCAAAACGTACAATGTCCCGGCTTTGGGACTCATGCTGTGTTGACCTGAACGATGGCCATACAAGACGAGAGCGAGCCGGCACCAGATGTGTCCCCCGATACCAGACGAAACGATCTCACCGATTGGGCGACGTGGCCGGATGAGAGGTTGCTGGATCTTCGGCTGTGCGACCTTGATGTCAAGATTGCGGGTAGCAATCTTGAGGACCGCATCGCGCAGCTATACCAAGAACTTGATGACCGCGGCCTTCGCTTTCATCCCCATTTTTGGCTGTCAGATGAATGGTTTTGTCCTGATGATGTGCCCGGCATCGCGATCCCGTTCTACCTCGCCCACCCCCGCCTCGCCAAGCTCGAACTCGCTCAAATGTTAGAAGTAGAAGGAGGCGATCCGGATTCATGCATGCGCATCCTGCGGCATGAGGCCGGCCATGCGATCGAGAATGCCTTCAAGCTGCGACGCCGACGGCATCGACAGCAGCTTTTCGGAAATAGCTCCGAGCCGTATCCGGATGATTATTCTCCAAAGCCCTATAGCAAGAGTTTTGTGCTTCATCTCGACTCGTGGTACGCCCAAAGCCATCCAGATGAGGACTTCGCCGAAACCTTCGCCGTCTGGCTGACCCCGAATTCTCTCTGGGAGACACGCTACGCCGGATGGCCGGCGCTCAAGAAACTTCAATACGTCGATCAGCTCATGAAGACGCTGGTTGGTCAGCCTCCGCTTCACGTCTCCACTGAAGAAATTGATCCTCTCCGGCGGCTTCGCACTACCCTGCGCCGGCATTACAAAAAGAAACGCCGGCATTACGGTGTCGACCATCCGGACTTCAACGCCCGTGACCTGCAGCGGTTCTTCTCGGAGGCGGCAGAGCATGCGGACAACATGACGGCCATCCGTTTTCTTATGAAGATTCGGAAGCCGGTTCGCCGTCTCGTCGCCGGCTGGACGGGTGTGTATCAATACACGATCGATCAAGTCTTCGAAGATCTGATCGATCACTGCCGTCCGCTCAACCTGCGCCTGGCAGTGCCGGAAGAGCAGGCTAAACAAGAATTTACCGTCTTCCTGACAGTCCAAGCGATGAACTACGTCCACACCGGCGGCCGGCGGGTGGCGCTATGAAACCGCTCAAAGTCCTGGTGCTCATGCACAAGCATTTGGTACCGCCTCAGAATACATCCGGTGTCGATACTCAGAAGGCCGAATGGAAGACGGAATTTGACGTCGTGACGACGCTGCGGACGCTTGGCCATGAGGCAGAGCCGTTGGGAGTGGAACAGGATCTCGGCATCATCCGCAGCACCATCGATACCTGGAAGCCACATATTGTCTTCAATCTGCTGGAGGCGTTTCACAATGTGAGCCTGTTCGAACCCAACGTGGTGAGCTACCTCGAATTACTACGCATTCCCTACACCGGCTGTAATCCACGTGGCCTGCTGATTGCCAAAGACAAGGGACTATCCAAGAAGCTCATGGCATACCATCGCATCCCGGTGCCGGAGTTCGCCATCTTTCATCGAGGACTGAAGATCCGCCTGCCGAAGCGCCTCGCCTTCCCCCTGATCGTCAAATCGCTGACCGAGGAAGCCTCGCTCGGTATCTCGCAGGCATCCGTCGTAGAGGATGAACAGAAGTTACGCGAACGGGTCGGATTCATTCATGAGAGCGTCGGCACGGATGCACTCGTCGAAGAGTTCATCGAAGGCCGCGAGCTCTACGTCGGCGTGATGGGCAATCAGCGACTGCGGGTCTTTCCAGTGTGGGAGATGCAATTTAGCAAGATGCCGGACAACGTACATCGGATCGCCACGGAGCGGGTCAAGTGGAGCAACAAGTATCAGGAGAAATACGGCATCCAGACCGCCGAACTGAAAGACGTGTCCGACAGCGTCATCGAGCACATCCAACATCTCTCTAAACGAGTCTATCGTTCCTTGGACCTGAGCGGGTATGCGCGGATCGACCTACGGATGGATACAAACGGGAAGCTCTATGTGCTGGAAGCGAATCCCAATCCCCAAATCGCGGAGGTCGAGGATTTCGCCGAATCCGCCAAACAGTCCGGCGTGCCCTACAAGCAGCTGCTCCAGCAAATCATCACCTTGGGCCTTCAATGGCGGCCGGAAGGCAATGGGGGATGAGGACGCGCCAGTTCCTGACAAGCCCCGACCGACTCACGCATCTACGGTGACAGGACAAGGAAACGGTGAAAGAGACATGGACGACTGGACCACGACTGGTTGATCCCTCCTGCGCGGCGCCAGTGAGCACTATTGATCAGACCGGACATCCCGAATGAGACATGATCGGAACAAGTTTCTGATCCATGTCACCTAGGAGGTTCAACGTGAAACAGGTCTTTCTCGCACTGAGTCTGATGCTTACGTGTCTCGTCACCGTGGTCGCGTGTGATGACGGCAAGCCTGCCGGAACGGCAACCACGGCAGTGGGTGCCGACACAGCCCTCATGGCTCCCCCCGGTTCACCTGGTCGTGCGATCAATGACGAGGGCGTCGGCCACTACAAGCAGGGACACTGGGACGTGGCGTCAGAGGGGTTCAAAAAAGCCATCAAGGCCGATTCGAACCTTGCAGAGGCCCACTATAACTTGGCTCTCTCACTCGACAAAATGGGGAAGCACGAGGACGCCACGGGGTCCTTCAAGAAGGCGGCGGAACTGGCCCCCACGAATCCCGCCATCAAGGATTCACCGATTCTCAAGAAGCACCTTGGAATGTAACGAGCGGAGTCTGCCTCGCCTGGAATCCGCTGTTTGGGAGGTCGATCGTCCGCGCGGATGGGAGAGGTGCGAGCGACGTGCGCTCCGGCGGTCGCTTATCCGGAATACAAGAAGAGGTTCACGACTTTTCGCACCCGATCCTAACTGTTGATGTCGGTGTACGTCTGACCTCCGCCCGGGTTCCTCAACCCATTGAGAATGCACAGGATTGGCCTTTTTTATCCGTGTGAGCAATTTTGATCAGACACCCTTCTTGCCTCTTCTTCATAGTCGGCCCCTCATGATGCAGTTCATGCACGATGGAGATCTCATGAGCCCTCTGAAGCGAATGGACGAGATTAAACCAGAGAGCCTTTCAGCCTTGAGTGAAAGTCAGGCGCACTATCGAACCTTGTTCAACCTGGCTCCCATTGCCGTCTATTCCTGTGATGCGTCGGGAGTCATCCGGGAATACAACAACCGCGCAGCGGAACTCTGGGGCCGCAAACCAGCGCCGGGGGATACCGATGAGCGGTTCTGCGGTTCCTTCAAGATGTACCGCCCAGACGGCAGTTTTATGCCACACGAGCAATGTCCCATGGGCGACGTGTTGAGTGGAAAAGCATCCGGGACGCATGACGCGGAAGTGCATATCGAGCGGCCCGATGGCTCGCGAGTGATCGTCATCGTAAATATTGCTCCGCTGATGAACGATCCGGGGGGGGAAATCACGGGAGCGATCAATTGCTTCTACGATATCACCGAGCGCAAGCAGGCCGAACAAACGTTACGTGCGTCCGAGGAGCGCTACCGACATCTCTACGAGTCCATTGACGAAGGGTGCTGCGTGATCCAAGTGCTGTTTGATGCGAATAATAGGGCGGTTGACTATCAATTTCTCGAAGTCAATCCGGCATTTGAAAAGCAGACCGGCATCGCACATGCACAGGGCAAGAACATGCGCGCCATTGCCTTCCACCACGAAGAACACTGGTTTGAAATGTTCGGCGAGATTGCCTTGACGGGGCAATCGAGGCGGTTCGAATTTCCCGCCGCCGAACTGCATCGCTGGTATGAAGGTTATGCCTACCGTTTCGGTGAACCTGACGAGCGAAAGGTCGGTATCCTGTTCAATGATATTACGGAGCGCAAACGGGTGGAAGCACAGCTGCGTCAATTAAATGACAGGTTGGAGGCGCGGGTCACCGAGCGGACGGAGGCATTGACCGAATCGCAGAAGCGGTTGCGCGTCTTGGCCGCGGCACTGAACGTGACCGAACAGCGTGAGCGCCAGCGG
>DASTQY010000428.1:0-3659 GCA_035761525.1 Nitrospira sp.
CTATCGATCCGGCCTGCGGCTGCACCGTGTGCGCGCGCTATTCTCGCGCGTACCTGCATCATCTGTACAACGTGAAGGAGATGCTCGCTTCCCGACTCAATACCCTCCATAACTTATGGTTTTTTTCCGACTTGATGCGGCGGATGCGCGTGGCGATCGCACAGGGTACCTTCCCGTCGTTTGCCGAATCCTTTTATCATCAGCAGAGCCAAGAGCCGGCCGGCAGGATCGCATCGGCAAAGACGGGGAGCGATCAGTCGAGCTGCTGAATGTTGAGGCGGTGTGAGTTGGATAAGACCAGCGCCTGGTAAGAGAGGAACATCATGATGCTGATGGAATCGGTCGCGTGGGCACAGGGCACGGGTGGCAGCGGGTCGGGGTCGGGGACGATCCTCTCGCTGGTGCCCTTTATCTTGATCTTCGTGATCTTCTATTTCATGTTGATTCTGCCGCAGCAGAAAAAGCAGAAGCAGCAAAAAGCCATGATGGAGTCGCTGAAGAAAGGCGACAAAGTGATCACGTCGTCTGGGATCTGGGGCACAGTCACGAATTTGGGAAAAGACACGGTGACGCTGCAGATCTCCGATAATACGAAAATCAAAATGCAACGGGAATTCATTGCGCGGGTACGCTCTGACGAAGACGACAAGGACACCTAGCCGACGGACGGAGGGATTGGACTCGATATGAAAAAAGTACGTGCGAGGCTCTTGTTATTGCTGCTGGTCCTGCTGATATCAATCGTCTGCTTCTTACCGTCCTATCCCAACCTCTATCAGGCCTTGCCGACGTGGATGAAATCCATCTTGCCCAACAAGGGCATCGCGCTCGGGCTGGATTTGCAAGGCGGCATCCACATGGTCCTGGAAGTCGATGAAGACCGGGCCGTGGAAATAGCGGTGGATCGCTCGGTGGTGTCGATACAGGATTTGCTGGTCGAGAAGAAAATCCCGGCCGAATCCGTGAAACGGACGTCGCCGACGAGAATCGTCATTCAATTCCAGAACGCCGACTTGAAGGCGCAGATCCAGAAGCTGCTCGATGAGTTTCCCACCTTCAGCGAGGTCGAATCCGCCGGCTCTGGGAATACGATCGCCTGGGAGCTCCGAGAGACGGAAAGCAAGCGCATCAAAGACTCCGCGATCAACCAGGCCTTGGAAACGATTCGCAATCGTATCGATCAATTCGGTGTCGCAGAACCCCTTGTCCAGCGGCAGGGCATGAAGCAAATCGTCGTGCAGTTGCCGGGGGTTCGGGATCCCAAGCGGGCGAAGGATCTGATCAAGGAAACCGCCCTGCTCGAATTCAAAATGCTCGACGAGGACAATCAGATGAAGCTCGATCTGCCTTCCCGCATTCCAAAGGACAGGGAAGCGGAGGTCGTGAAGCAAGCAGAAGCGAAGCTGCCGGAAGGCAGTCAGGTTCTCTTCGAACGGGCCGTGGAACGGGACACCGGCCGGGAGTACCGCATTCCATACCTCGTCAAAAAGCGGGTCATGCTGACCGGAGACGTCTTGAGCGATGCGCGAGTCTCGATCGGGCAATTCAACGATCCATACGTGTCCATTACCTTTGACGCAAAGGGTGGACGCGAATTCGAGCGGATTACCGGCGAGAACGTAAAGAAGCGGATGGCCATCGTCCTCGACAACACCATCTATTCGGCGCCGGTCATCCAGGAGCGGATCAGCGGGGGGAGAGCGCAGATCACGGGTACTTTTTCAACCCAGGAAGCCAACGACCTGGCGATCGTGTTGAGGGCCGGGGCGTTGCCGGCGCCGTTGAAGATCATTCAGGATCTGACGGTCGGCCCGTCACTGGGGAAAGATTCGATTGAAAAGGGCGTGCGGGCCACCCTCATTGCAGGGGCCACGGTGATCGTCTTTATGATTGTTTATTACCGGCTTTCGGGCGTGATCGCCAACTTTGCGCTCGTCCTTAATCTGATCTGTTTGATGGGAGCCTTATCGGCGCTGAACGCCACGCTCACGCTGCCCGGCATTGCCGGGATCGTGCTGACGATCGGGATGGGTGTCGATTCCAACGTCCTGATCTTCGAGCGCATCCGTGAAGAACTCCGAGCAGGGAAGGCGGTCCGATTGGCGGTCGACGGAGGCTACGACAAAGCGCTGCTGACGATCGTTGATTCGCACGTAACCACATTAATCACTGGTGTGGCCCTGTTTTTGTTCGGCACGGGGCCGATCAAGGGATTCGCCGTTACCCTCTGCCTGGGAATCGCCATCAACCTGTTTACCGCCCTTGTCGGGACCAAGGTCATCTTCGACATTATCAATCAACGTCACAAAGTTGAGCAGCTGAGCATTTAGTGTGAAGGAGCCTGCATGTTGGAAATCCTGGGGAAGACGAACTTCGATTTCATGGGCAAGCGCCGGTATGCGTTTCTGTTCTCCGGCATCATGGTGGTGCTCGGCATCATCGGATTGATTCAGATCGCTCGAGGAGCGGCCAATTTGGGCATCGACTTTGCCGGTGGCACGGCCGTGCAGTTGAAGTTCGATCAGCCGATCGGGATCGAGGAAGCCCGAAAGGCGCTTGAGACCAACGGCCTGGGCAATGCCGAACTTCAGGAATTCGGCCAGGAGAACAAGCTGCTGATCCGTGTGAAGGCCTCGACGACCATCGAGGAGAAAACGGCGGAGAAGGTGGTGTCGATCTTCACGAAGGAATTTCCAGGGAACCGCTTCGTGGTAGAGTCCAGCACGGAAATCGGTCCGACGATCGGCAAGAAGCTGCAGTCGGATGCACTCGTGGCCATCGTCATTTCATTCGCGGGCATCATCCTCTACATTGCGGCGCGGTTCGAGTTGCGGTTCGGCGTCGCGGCGGCCCTGGCGACCTTTCACGACGTGCTCGCAGTACTAGGGGCCTTCTTTCTACTCGACAAAGAAATCACCCTGCTGGTCATCACAGCGTTGTTAACCCTCGCAGGCTATTCGCTCACCGACACCGTCGTGGTCTTCGACCGTATCCGTGAGAACTTGCGTCTGCGCCGCCGCGAGCACGAAGTGACGATGATCAACAATGCGATCAATCAGGTGTTGAGCCGCACGATTGTCACCAGTCTGACGGTCGTATTGGTGTTGATTCCGTTGACGCTCGGCGGCGGCGAGGTGCTGCATGACTTTTCGCTGGCGCTGCTTTGGGGCGTCATTTTCGGCACCTATTCCTCGATATTCGTCGCCAGCCCTCTGCTGTTGTTGTGGCCGGGGGGAGCAGGACGGCTCCTGAAGCGGGCATAACACGGCATGGGCAAAGCGCAAGTCTTGGCGTGCGCTGGGCGGGCGGGTGAGATGGGCAAAATCGCACGTCCTGGGTAATCGATTTGAAGCAATCGGTCGGTGGACCGGGTAAAAAACGATTGCGCGGGGCGGGCGGGTGAGCTGGGCAAAGCGCAGGTCTTGGCGTGCGCGGGGCGGGCGGGTGAGATGGACGCGCTTTTTGAAGACCATGTAAAATCTGGTCGTCCCGACGAAGGTACGCTTGTGATCTAGGCGGATTATCATGGCATTCTGGAGTCGTTCACACAGTCTCCAGCGCAAGATCATCATGGCCATCGTGATGGTCGGGTTCCTCCCACTGACGTTCCTACTTGGCCTCACCTATTTCGAAGAACGCCGCGCGTTGCGCGAGACTAC
>DASTQY010000429.1:0-2764 GCA_035761525.1 Nitrospira sp.
TACGTCCTCCGCCGCCTGAGCTCACAACTCCAGCGCTGACCCGGAATCTACCCCTACACCTTGCGACGATCTTCCAACCGCGGATTGAGGGACTGACCCAAATCCGTTCCCCTCCCTCAAGCTGAGAACAGAGTGCCGCCCTACCGCTCTAAAGAGGGGCTTGACCGTACCCGACCCTAACTGCTACTAAATAGGAATACTAATTAAAGGGGCAGGATGCAGACTGTTCATGTTTTCGACACGTGGGTCACAACTCCTGATCACACGCTGCACTTCGACGTCATGACCGCCGATCAAGCCACGGCTCTGAGACTCGCCAATGCGTATGTTGCGGCCCAAGGCCACACGGCGGTCTCCGTGACAGCAGAGGAGTGCCGGTTCTGCCATGCCGAACCGTTGGTCTTGTTTAGTGAACAACAGCAGCGGGAATTTCGTGAATCCGGGGGATTTATTGTGCCGTTATCCGCGTGAAGGCGGACAGGTTGGCGGGGGGGTATGTAAGTCTCATCACCACAAGGAGGGCAGCCATGGGCAAGGGCATCGTCGGTTCATTAGTCCTGTGTTTAATCGTCTCAACAGGGATCATCGCCTGGGCTGAGGGCGGCTCGAAGGGGAAGTCCCTCTACGAAAGGCTGGGAGGCAAGGGAGCGATTACGGCGGTCGTCGATACCTTCGTTGGGAAGGTCGGTGCTGATAAGCGCATCAACGGGTATTTTGCGAGTACTGATCTGGGGAAGTTAAAAACACACCTGGTTAATCAAATATGCGAAGCCAGCGGGGGGCCCTGCCAGTACACGGGACGTACGATGAAGCAGACCCATGCCGGTATGGGCGTGACTGACGCCGCGTTCGGCGCCCTCGTGGAAGATCTCGTCGCCGCCCTCGATCACCACAAGGTCGGCAAGGCCGAGAAGGATGAATTGCTCGGCGTGCTGGGGCCTATGAAAAAGGACATCGTCGAAAAGCCCTAGACCGTCAAGCGCCGGGAGGTTTCGACCTCCCGGTTATTGTCTCGTCTAGGATATCCACGCGATCCTCTCGGATTCCTCTTCAGATTTGTCTCCTTGGTCATCCTGCCTGTTGACACCCAGCCGGGCAGTGCGTAGCCTGTCTCTATTTTTGCAGAAAAAGGGACAACCTATGGCCAGACGCCTCTCTCCCGCAAAGATCATGCACCTCGGCATCGGATTTTGGGGGTCCAAGGCGTTGCTGAGTGCCATCGAACTGGGACTCTTCACCGCATTGGCCAAGGGACCATGCGATGCGGATACGTTGAGACGACAGCTGGGACTTCATCCGAGAAGCTCGCGCGACTTCTTCGATGCGCTCGTCGCATTGGGCATGCTCAAGCGGTCTGGGCAGCGGTATGCGAACACACCGGAGACTGCCTGCTTCCTCGACCGCAACAAGGCCTCCTACGTCGGCGGCATGCTGGAAATGGCTAACGCGCGGCTTTATCGTTTTTGGGGCTCGTTGACAGAGGGGTTACAAACCGGTAAAGCGCAAAACGAAGTAAAGACCGGCGAGGACTTTTTCGGTACCTTATATTCCGATCCGCAGCGGCTTGAGGGATTTCTCAAGGCCATGACGGGGCTGAGCATCGGGTCCGCGCGGGTTATCGCCAAAAAGTTTCCCTGGAGACAGTACCGGACGTTTGTCGATGTCGGGTGTGCGCAAGGCGGTGTGGCTGTCGAGATTGCACTGGCGCACAAGCATCTCACCGGCTTCGGCATGGATCTGCCCGTGGTGCAACCGGTGTTCGAGGCTTATGCCAAGGCGAGAGGCGTCGCCTCACGACTGCGTTTCACCGCCGGAGATTTCTTCAAAGACCCGCTCCCGCATGCCGACGTCATCGTCATGGGCCACATCCTGCACGATTGGGACCTCCGCGACAAAATGATGCTGCTACGCAAAGCGTATGAGGCCCTCCCCGCAAGGGGCGCCCTGATCGTGCACGAGGCATTGATCGACGACGACCGGAAGACCAATGCCTTTGGCCTGCTCATGAGTCTGAACATGCTCATCGAAACGCATGGCGGTTTCGACTTTACGGGGGCCGACTGTCGGAAGTGGATGAAGGAAGCCGGTTTCAGTCGGACTCGCGTCGCGTCATTGGCGGGGCCGGACGGCATGGTGATCGGATTCAAGTAAGCGCCACGACCCTCATTTTCATCATCAGAAAGGAGAATTCCGGTGCACAGAGACCGCCCCGACGAGTCTGATGGACACGATGGTTCGACGAGTGCGCCCTCGGTCGACCGCCGTCGGTTTCTAGCCGGAAGCGCAGCGCTCATCGCTCAGGGGTCCGCCACGCTTGTATTTGGTGCGGCGCCAGCCGATGTCACTGAAGGAGACCCGATGCGGACACCAGGCTCGCCTGCCCGACTGTATGGCGACCGGTCTCCCTTTGAAGCATCGGTCAGAACGGGCGGAGGCTCTCACTCACTCACCCCGTTGGAACATTTGCACGGTATCGTGACGCCATCTTCCTTGCATTTTGAGCGGCACCATAACGGCGTGCCGGCTATCGACCCCTCGCGGCACCGATTATTGATTCACGGATTGGTGGACCGACCGCTGATCTTCACGATTAATGAGCTGCAGCGGTTCCCCTCGGTCTCGCGGCACGCGTTCATCGAATGTGCCGGAAATAGCCGCCCGGCTTGGCTGGAAGCACAAGACCTCACGGTTCAGGAGCTTCATGGGCTGACGAGCACGAGTGAGTGGACCGGGGTCAAACTCTCAACACTGCTGGAGGCGACGG
>DASTQY010000430.1:0-13069 GCA_035761525.1 Nitrospira sp.
CTTCGGGGTCCCGACATCGCTCGACAATCCAGCCAACGCCGCTCGATTCCTGTCGCCGGTCCTGCACATTCGCCGCGAGGAAATCGAAAAGAAGCTTCGACAGGACAAACATTTTGTGTGGCTGGCCAGAAAGGTCGAGCCGGAGCAGGGTCACCGATTGGAGCAGCTGTCAATCGACGGCATCGGGATGGTGATGGAAGGGCGGCGGTTTTATCCAAAGGGTCCTCTGCTTGCCCATGTGCTGGGATTCGTCGGCATGGATGGGATCGGTCTTGAAGGTTTGGAACGTCGCTATGAAACGCAATTGCACGGGGAAAAACGAATGACGATTCTCCAGCGCGATGCGCTGGGACGAACGGTGTTTCCAAAAAGTCTCCGGGAACAAGTGCCTGCCGCAGGTCATGCGCTCACACTGACGATTGACGAGGTCATTCAATACATCGCCGAAAAGGAGTTGGAGGAGGCTGTTGACCATTCTCGCGCCAAATCGGGAACCATCATCGTCTTGGAGCCGAAAAGCGGAGCGATCCTTGCCTTGGCCGTCAGTCCAAGGTTTGATCCAAATGCGGTAGCCGCGCTGACCGCCGATCGTTGGCGGAATCGGGCTTTGACGGACACCTACGAGCCTGGCTCGACGATGAAGGTGGTAGTAGCGGCTGCCGCTCTCGAGGAGCGAGTCATGATGCCCGGCTCGATGTTGTTCGGCGAAAACGGCAGGATGACGATCGCGAATACGACCATTCATGACCACGAGAAGCTCGGCTGGATGAGCTTCGCTCAGATGATTCAAAAGTCCAGCAATATCGGCGCGGCAAAAACGGGCATGCTGCTCGGTGATCAACGGCTGTATCGCTACCTTCAAGCGTTCGGGTTTGGGCAACGTACGGATGTCGATCTTCCCGGTGAAGTTGCTGGATTGCTGAAGTCGCCGCGCGAATGGGGCCGTCGCTCGCTCGCTTCGATCTCCATGGGACAGGAGGTCGGGGTGACGCCTTTACAGATGGTTTCCGCCGTCGCCGCCATCGCCAATGACGGCGTTCTCATGAAGCCATATGTTGTTTCAGGAGTGAGAGATCAGAAGGGGCAGCTCGTGAAGGAAATTTTTCCCCACGTGAAACGCCGCGTTGTCTCCCCCGTCACCGCTCAGACTTTGACGACGATCTTGGAAGGGGTGGTCACGACCGGAACGGGCACGAAAGCGGCAATTCCAGGATTTCGTGTGGCAGGTAAAACCGGGACGGCACAAAAAGTGGATCCACGTACTGGAGCCTATTCCAGCGCGCTCTCCATCGGGTCTTTTGTGGGCTTCGTTCCGGCTGATTCTCCGAGGCTGGCGATGATCGTCGTGATCGATGAACCGCAAGGCGAAGCCTGGGGTGGAGTCGTGGCGGCACCCGTATTTCGCCGTGTCGGAGAACAGGTGCTTACCTACCTTGGTGTGTCGCGAGACGACCAGGTGAAGATTGCCATGGTCGGTCCATAGTGAAGGTGACGATGCAGCCGCGATCGCTGACGGTCACGCAATTGTTGGTGGCGTTGAACGGTCAAGTGGCCATTGTTGGGCGCCAGGGAGCCTTGGATGGCTCGATTACCTCCGTGACGGACGATTCGAGGTCCGTTGCCTTGGGGAGCCTCTTCGTCGCCGTCAAAGGCGAGAGGGTCGATGGCCACGAGTATGTCGGCCAAGCGATTAAAGCCGGAGCAGCGGCGATCGTCGGACAGGAATCCGTAGAAAGGGGATCGGTTCCGTTCGTGCAGGTGGCGGATTCACGCAAAGCTTTGGGTTTGATTGGGAGCCGCTTTTATGGTGATCCCTCGGCGCAACTGGCGATGATCGGTGTGACCGGGACGAATGGAAAAACGACAACCACCTATTTGTGCAAGGCGCTATTGGAGAACATCGGTCGTCGGGTGGGACTGATCGGGACTGTCGCCTATCAGATCGGAGCGGAAACGATCCCGGCGTCGCACACAACCCCTGGAGCGTTGGAATTGCAGCAATTGCTGGCCAGGATGAGTGAAGCACAGTTGGATAGCGTCGTTATGGAGGTGTCCTCGCATGCGTTGGCCATGGATCGAACCGCAGGATGTGAGTACGACGTCGCCGTCTTTACGAACTTGACACAGGATCACCTCGATTATCACCGCACGATGGAAGAATACTTTCAAGCGAAGCTGCGGCTGTTCACGGGGCTTGGCCAAGGAAAAAAAACGAGGCAGCGAGCCATCGTCAATATGGACGATCCTAGAGGGGTCTATGTCCGAGCTGCCTGCCGAGTTCCCGTATGGGGCTACGCCCTCAACGCCTCGGCCGATCTCATGGCCGAGAACGTTCGCCTGTCGATGAACGGTTCCACGTTTTCCGCTGCCACTCCCGCCGGCACCTTCACGGTTGAAAGCCGCTTGGTGGGCGAACACAACGTGTACAACTTGCTCGGCGCGATCGGTGCGGCGCTCCACGGAGGGGCTACCTGCGATCAAGTCCGTGAGGCCGTGGCCCGAGTGACCAACGTTCCTGGTCGGTTCGAGCGCGTGTCGGCCGGACAAGACTTTACCGTCGTAGTGGATTATGCCCACACCGAAGATGCGCTGGTGCGGCTCTTGACCGCCGCGCGGACGCTAAACGCGCAGCGGATTATCACCCTATTTGGGTGCGGTGGTGATCGAGACCGCGGGAAGCGTCCGAAAATGGGCCGCGCCGCCGTGGAATTCAGCGATGTCGTGGTCCTGACATCGGATAACCCCAGAACAGAGGATCCGCTGGCAATCCTTCGAGAGGTTGAATCCGGAGTTCGCGAAGCGCTGCAACGTAGACCGTCGGTGCAATACCACATGGTTGCCGACCGTCGTGAAGCCATTCGAACGGCCGTACGTCTGGCTCGGCCGGGAGACATCCTGTTGATCGCGGGCAAAGGACATGAAGACTACCAGATCGTAGGCACCAAAAAGATGCACTTCGACGATCGGGAAGTCGCGCGTGAAGCCATCCAGCAGTTGAGGAAAAATTGCGCGTGAAGTTCCACGTGGGAGGAAGCACCGAACGGCGAGAGGACTCGATGGCGCTCTTGACAGTTGAAGAGCTGCGCGAAGTCATCAGCGTGAAGGTCTTGGCGGGCGATCCGTCGTCATCTACAAGGCGACGTATTCGGAACATCTCTACCGATTCCAGGTCCATACGGCGAGGCGATCTGTTTGTCGCGCTAAAGGGTGAGCGGTTCGACGGTCATGATTTTGTGCGGGCGGTACTCGCGAAGGGAGCGACGGGCGCCATCGTTCACGATACGTATCACTGGGATGCCAAGACCGGAAAATCAAGCGGCATCTCTCGTCATGAACCGTTCCTTTTCGGCGTTCGCGACCCGCTGTTTGCGTATCAACAATTGGCGACCCATCACCGATGCCGGTTTGCGATACCTGTCGTAGCCGTCACGGGCAGTAACGGCAAAACCACCACAAAAGACATGGTTGCCAGCGTCCTTGGTCAACGTTGGCGTACGCTGAAAACCGAAGGTAACTTCAACAACCGGATCGGTGTTCCTCACACGCTGCTACGGCTGACAGCCCGTCATCAGGCAGCTGCGATCGAAATGGGAGTCGATCATCGGGGGCAAACGACCCGCCTTTGTGAAATCGTACGACCGACCATCGGACTCATCACGAATATCGGTCCCGACCACTTGGAATTCTTCGGCGGCATGGAGGGGTCGGCGCAAGCGAAGGCCGAGCTTCTCGACATGCTCCCGGCCGACGGGACAGCGGTGTTGAACGCTGATGATGCGTATTTTGACTATCTGGCCGCCAGGGCTCAATGCCGCGTTATTTCATTCGGTTTGTCTGAGAGGGCGAATGTCCGGGCGAGTGAGCTGTCGACAGATGCCCGTAAGGGAACGACCTTTGAGCTGGTGCTTCCCGGAAGAAGCCGGCCAACGTCCGTGACCATTAAGGTGCTTGGTACGCACAACGTCACCAATGCGTTGGCTGCCGCAGCCGTCGGGTTTTCATTAAACCTTTCGGGCGCAGTTATTGCGCAGGGACTGGCCCGATTCCGTCCTGCGGCCATGCGGTCACAAGTCGTGACCCACCAAGGCGTCCACATCATCAATGATTGTTACAACGCAAATCCTGCTTCGATGAAAGCGGCGTTGAAGGTCCTCGCAGACTGGACACCCGCGCGTGCACGGGTGGCTGTGCTGGGAGATATGCTCGAACTCGGCCGGCAGACCTTGCCTCTGCATCGCGAGGTTGGGCAATTCGCCGCCGCGCTCAAGCTCACCAGATTAATCGTTTGCGGTGACCTGGGGCGTGAGATTGCGGTCGGAGCGCGCGAGGCAGGAATGTCCAATCAAGTGATCACGCAGCTGCCCGATGCTTCCTCGGCGGCCGACCTCTTGAGGAAAACCGTTCGCCAGGGAGATGTCGTCCTTGTGAAGGCATCTCGGGGCATGAGGATGGAACAAATTGTGCAGGGATTGACTGGCATGAAGGCCGTCACCAGACAGGCGTCATAGGAAGCGGGCGGCACCGAGATCAAAGAACGCATGTTGTACAACCTCCTATATCCGCTTCATACCGAATATGGCTTCCTCAATGTGTTTCGGTACCTGAGTTTTCGGATCATTTATGCTGCAGTGACGGCGTTTCTCATTGCGTTCGTGCTCACGCCGTGGCTCATTCGCAAGCTGCAAGAGATCAAGCTCGGGCAACAGATTCGCGACGACGGGCCCAAGCATCACGTGGCCAAGAGCGGCACACCCACCATGGGCGGTCTCCTGATCATCTTTGCCGTACTGCTATCGACGATGCTGTGGGCAGATATCACAAAGCCCTATGTCTGGCTCGTGATGATCGCGACGTTAGGATTTGGAGCGATCGGGTTTGTGGACGATTACTTGAAGTTTATCAAGGCACGATCCAAAGGCCTCTCGCCGACACAGAAATTCAGCGCCCAGATTGCCGTGGCACTGTTGATCGCCGTCGCACTGTATTTGCTCCCCAGCTATTCCACGAGGCTGAACGTCCCATTCTTTAAGAATTTCATGCCAGACCTCGGGTGGTTCTACATCGTGTTCGTCGTCCTGGTCATCGTCGGCAGTTCGAACGCCGTGAACTTGACTGACGGGCTGGACGGTCTCGCGATCGGTCCGATCATGATTGCGGCCTTGGCCTACACTATCGTCGCCTATGTTGCTGGGCACCGCATCATGTCGGATTATCTGCTCATCCCCCATATTGATGGCGCGGGCGAGATCGCCGTCTTTACGGCGGCTATTTTGGGGTCGAGCCTCGGATTCCTCTGGTTCAATACCTATCCGGCATCGGTCTTTATGGGCGACGTTGGTTCGCTGCCGCTGGGCGCGGCACTTGGGACCGTGGCGGTTATCAGCAAACACGAATTATTGCTCCTCATGGTTGGAGGCGTGTTCGTGATCGAAGCGGTGTCCGTCATTTTTCAAGTGGCGTCCTTCAAGTCGCGCGGGAAACGGATTTTTCTGATGGCGCCGATCCATCATCATTTTGAAATGAAGGGATGGGAGGAGCCAAAGGTCGTCGTGCGACTCTGGATCATCGCGATCCTTCTGGCGCTCTTAAGTCTGAGCACCTTGAAACTGCGGTGATGGACATGCTGGAGGTCGAAGAAGTGGACTTGTCGGGAGCGCAGGTGACGGTGCTCGGACTCGCACGAAGCGGGGTCGCCGCCTGTCACCTACTCAGGGAAACCGGAGCTCGCGTCACGGTAGCTGATCGAAAAGACGAGGTCGAATTGGCCGCGGTCCTTCGGACAGTGGACCGCAATCTCGTCCAAGTGTCGGTCGGCTCCCAGTACGAACGCTCGCTCGACCGCGCCGATCTCGTCGTCATTAGTCCAGGCGTGCCTTATCGTATGGAGGCACTCGAGCGCGTCCGACGACGGGGCGTCAAAGTCATCAGCGAGCTTGAACTGGCCTCCCGATTCCTCTCGGCGCCGATCCTCGCCGTCACGGGGACGAATGGAAAAAGCACGACCGTGACGCTCATAGGAAAGATGCTGGCCGAGCAAGGTAAGCGCGCATTCGTCGGGGGAAACCTGGGAACCGCGCTCAGCGAGGCAGCTTGGCTCACTCTCCAGGCAAAGAAGCAAGGCAAGCCGGACCCCTATGAGTACCTGGCGGTTGAAGTGTCCAGTTTCCAATTGGAGACGATCGATCGGTTCCATCCCTGGGCGGCGGCGATCTTGAACGTCACGGTCGATCATCAGGACCGGTATGACTCAATTGAAGAATACGTCGCAGCCAAACGGCGGATTTTCGAAAATCAAACGAACGACGATTTCGCGCTCTTCAATCTCGATGACCCGAGAGTAGCCAATCTGACGAGTACGGTGCAGGCCAGGCGCCTGGGATTTTCCAGGACACAGCCAATCGGCGCCGGGTTCGATGGTGGGACCTATCTCGACGGCGACGAAATCGTGACGACCGTTGCTGGAGGCCGACAGCGCATCTGTCGTAAGAGCGAACTGAAGATCATTGGGCATCACAACGTGGAGAATGTCATGGCTGCGGCCACCTATGCGGCCTTGTGGGGATGCCCTCTCGATATCATCAGCCGCGTGGTGACGGCGTTCCCCGGCCTGGAGCATGCCTTAGAGCTTGTGAGGGAACGCCGTGGCGTGCGTTTTGTGAATGATTCGAAGGGGACGAACGTGGATGCCACTCTTAAGGCGCTGGAGGGAATCGAGCGCCCAATCTGGCTGATCGCGGGCGGTCGCGACAAAGGCGGCGATTTTTCTCGTCTTACCGAAGCCATTCGTCGCAGGGTCAAGCATGTCATTTTGATCGGGGAAGCGGCACCTTTATTGAAGGCGGCTTGGACTGGCGCGACGACCATGAGCGAAGCGGAGTCCTTGCGGGGCGCAGTAGAGTGGGCAGCTCGCGAGGCGGCGGCCGGTGACGTCGTGTTGATGTCGCCGGCCTGCGCGAGTTTCGACATGTTCCAGGACTACCAAGACCGCGGTCGCCAATTTAAATCGGCGGTGGAGTCGCTACCGGAATAGCGGACGAAATCAGGAGGACTGACTCTGCTCAATGGGATCTCGAACTGCAGGAACGTTATCGTTGCCTTGGCCGACGACAGGACAACGATCGGGCAAGTCACGAGTAGCGATGGATCATGTCCTGCTTTTTGTGACGCTGACACTCGCGCTCATGGGGCTGGTGATGGTGTTCAGTGCCAGCGCCATTGTGGCCGGCAATCGATTCCAGGATCCCGAGTTCTTCTTGAAACGGCAGATCGCTTGGCTGGGATTCGGTTTCTTACTCATGCATCTGACCTCGCGCATCGATTACCAGCTGTGGAAAAAGCTTTCGATGCCCATCCTTATCTGTATGGCGATCCTGCTCGTCATGGTGTTGATCCCTTCGCTTGGCGTCGCGGCCAAGGGTGCCAGGCGTTGGCTTCGATGGGGTCCCATTTCGATCCAACCGGCGGAAATGGTGAAGCTTGTCTCGGTGATCTACCTGGCAACCTACCTGGCCAAGAAGGCGGACAAATTGACGCTCTTCCGGAGCGGTCTCCTGCCAGCATTGATCGTGATCGCCGTCCTCAGCGGGCTCGTGTTGCTGGAACCGGATCTCGGTACCGTCGTCGTGATGGGACTGGTTACGGTGTCTCTGCTGTTCCTAGGAGGTGCGCGGATAGGTCATCTGGTCAGCCTCGGTCTCTGTGCAATTCCTGTGGTCTTCGTGCTCGTCCTAAGCTCCAGCTACAGACGGCAACGGCTCATGACCTTTCTCGCCCCATGGAAAGACGCTTCCGACGCCGGATTCCAGATCACCCAATCTTTTCTCGCATTCGGCAGCGGCGGCCCTTTTGGCGTCGGCCTAGGCGAAGGGAAGCAGAAGTTGTTTTTTTTACCGGAAGCGCATACCGATTTCGTGCTGGCACTTGTAGGGGAAGAACTCGGCTTAGCCGGTACGGCGGCGGTCATTGTCCTTTTCGCACTCTTTGTGTGGCGAGGGTTCCACATCGCCGCGCGGGCGCGGATGCCGTTCGGCAAGTATCTCGCAATGGGTATCACGCTGTTAATCGGGATCCAAGCATTGGTCAACGCCGCTGTTGTAACCGGGTTGTTGCCGACCAAGGGGCTGACGCTCCCTTTTGTCAGCTACGGCGGGTCATCGCTCGTCGTGAGTTTTGTCGGCGTCGGAATGCTTCTGAGCATTTCGAGGGATCGGCATGGCGGTGCATCTAAAGGCGGACGTGGTGGGGACTAAGAATGACCATCGTCATTGCAGCTGGAGGAACGGGAGGACATCTGTATCCGGCCGTGGCGCTGGCGCGGGAATTTCTGCACCGCGATCCGATGACGAAAGTCTTGTTCGTGGGGACATCACGCGGTCTCGAGTCCAAAGTGCTGGCTCACGAGGGATTCGAGTTGGTCTTAATTAATGCGAAGCCGGTGATGGGCAAAGGACTCACTGACGTGTTGAAGGGGTTGTGCGCCATGCCGCTCAGTCTATGGCAATGCGCTCGGATCCTGAATCAACGACAGGCGCGTCTCGTCATCGGTGTCGGAGGGTATACCAGTCCTATGATGGTACTGGCAGCCGCGATGAAGGGCGTCCCCCGGGTGATTCTGGAACCTAATGCGTATCCTGGTCTGGCCAATAAAGCGGTCGGCCCATTCGTTCAGCGCGTGTTTCTCGCATTTGAATCGGCGGCGCGTTTCTTCGATCAACGCAAAGGACGTGTCGTAGGAACACCGGTCCGGAAAGAGTTTCTCGCTCAATCTCGTATGCCCAGAGGAGAGCGCCAGAGGGGCCGTTGCCACCTGCTGGTCTTTGGCGGCAGTCAAGGCGCCAAAGCCCTCAACAGCGCGGCGATCGAGGGCCTCCCGGATCTTCTTAAACAACGCCCGCAATTGACCGTTACGCATCAGACGGGCGAGGCGGACCATGATCGGGTGAGTCAAGCCTATCGGCGGGCCGGAGTAACAGCGACTGTCCTGCCGTTCGTGTACGACATGCCCGCGGCCATCAACGCCGCTGATGTCGTCGTCGCGCGTGCCGGCGCCATGACAGTGGCGGAGCTGACAACTTGCGGCAAGCCGGCCATTCTCGTTCCGTTGCCGACTGCAATTTATGATCATCAAATGAAGAATGCCAAGGTCATGGAAGCTGCAGGCGCAGCGGTGGTGCTGCCCCAGGCGGACCTTACCGGCGCGACTCTGGCACGGGCGGTGGCCCACATCCTCGACGACCCCGAGCGGATGAAAGCGATGGAAGATGCGAGTGTTGGCTTGAGACGATTGGACGCGGCTGAAGCCATCGTCCGTGAATGCTATGCACTCATAGGAGACCAGCGTCATGTCAACCATTCTCTTGGAGCAGCAGGGATCTGATGGGACAGGGCAACGCAACGGCTTCACCTCCTCGCAGGCAGCTGGTGGTCTGAGGCGGACATCGATGTTTCGGAAAACACAACAAATTCATTTGGTGGGGATCGGCGGCTCGGGCATGAGTGGGATCGCCGAGGTGTTGCTGACCCTCGGCTACAAGGTGACCGGCTCCGATCAACAGGCCTCCGATACCACCCGGCGGTTGGAGGAATTGGGAGGCCGGATTTTTATCGGCCATCACGAATCCCAGATCGGAGAGGCGCAAGTTGTGGTGATTTCGTCCGCCGTGTCTCCGCAAAACCCGGAAGTGATGGCAGCTAAGGCTAAACAGATTCCGGTCATCCCGCGAGCCGAAATGCTCGCCGAACTCATGCGGCTGAAATTCGGCGTGGCCATCGCCGGCGCTCACGGAAAGACCACCACCACGTCCATGGTGGCAAATGTCCTGGCGCAAGGAGGATTGGATCCCACGATGGTGATCGGAGGCAAGGTGAATGCTTTGGGGAGCCATGCACGGCTGGGTCGGGGAGAGCTGCTCGTAGCGGAAGCCGATGAGAGCGACGGATCGTTTTTGAGGCTGTCTCCAACCATTATCGCTGTTACGAACCTGGACCGTGAACATCTGGATCACTACGGGAGCATGGAACGTATTTATGAAAGCTTCCTTGAATTCATCAATAAGGTCCCGTTCTACGGGCTGGCGGTGTTGTGTGCCGATGATCATCGGTTACGGGGGCTGTTCCCCAATATAGTCAAACGGTATTACACATACGGCTTGTCGGAGCCCGATGGCGTGGCACCCGATTTTCGTGCAACCGACATCGTGGCCAAACAAGGCGGTTCCGAATTTCGCGCATTTTTCAGGACAAGGAACCTGGGACCGTTTCGCCTGGCGGTACCGGGCGTTCACAACGTATCGAACGCTTTGGCGGCAATCGCCATTGGCGTCGAACTGGACGTGCCGGTGGATTTGATCCGCAAGGCATTGGCAGCCTTTACCGGTGTGGAGCGGCGGTTTCATTTTCGTGGAGAATCCAACGGTGTCATGGTCGTGGACGACTATGGCCACCACCCGACTGAAATCAAAGCGACGCTGGCAGCCGCGAAGCAAGGGTGGCCCGAGCGGCGTCTGGTCGTGCTCTTTCAGCCGCACCGCTACACCCGGACCAGAGACTTGTTAGAAGATTTTTCCAAAGCGTTTCAACATGCCGACCGCCTCTTTTTGACGGAGATCTATGCGGCTAGCGAGTCCCCTATCCCCGGAGTGTCCGGCGCCAGGTTAACGGAGGCGATTCGTGCTGTCGGCCATCCGCCTGTCACCTTTGTCGAGCGGAAGGAACAATTGACCGAACAAGTGCTTCCTCAGTTGAAGGCCGGCGATCTGGTGATCACGCTTGGGGCGGGAGACATCTGGAAGACAGGGCCTGCATTACTGGAGAAGCTGGCCGCTGCTTCATGATGCGATGAACGCCGATGGACGAAGAACGAAGCGACTTAGTGCGAGATCCCGATTCGACCGCAAGCGTCTGGAAGCCGTCGTGGCAAATCTTCGCGGTCGCATACACTTCGACGCGTCGTTGGAGACCTATACCTCGTTCAAGATCGGCGGGCCGGCTGATGTGCTGGTGGAGCCGGCCGACGTCGATGATGTGCGCCGGCTCGTCAGCCAAGCGAGCGCAGCACGTATGCCCATATTCGTGCTCGGCGGGACGAATCTTCTCATCCGAGACGGAGGGATTCGCGGCATCGTGGTGAGTTTGTCAAAGCTTCGCGGGATACATGAGGAGCCGGGAGCGGTCCTCTATGCCGAAGGCGGCGTCGGGATGCCAACCTTGATCGGTCATGCCATCCGCCGGTCATTGTCCGGCTTGGAATGGGCGGCCGGCATTCCCGGGACCGTCGGAGGCTGTCTGGTGATGAACGCCGGAACAAGGTTGGGCGAAATGAAAGACGCCGTGAAGGCGGTCAGGCTAATCACTATGAAGGGTGAACTCCGCGATCTACCGGCTTCGTCCATTCCATTTCAGTACCGCAGGGCCCGGCTGCCGAAGGGGATCGTGGTTGGAGTGTGGCTCCAGTTGCGCCCGGCTTTGCGCGCCGACATCGAACGAGTGGTCAAAGAGTACCTCCATTATAGGAAGGATACCCAGCCGCTCACGATGCCCAGCGCCGGCTGCGTGTTCAAGAATCCTCCTGATGATTCGGCGGGTCGGCTGCTCGAAGCGGCAGGGTTGAAGGGCGCTCGAGTCGGTGATGCGGAGGTATCGATGAAGCATGGCAACTTCATCGTCAACCGCGGACATGCGAGTGCCGCTGATGTCATTCAATTAATCGGGAAAGTCCGGCAGACAATCAAGCGGAAGGCCGGTGTCCGGCTTGACCTCGAATTGAAGATCGTAGGCGAGGCCTGACTGAATGATGCTGCTGGTCAAAGGATGATGACGGAACGACGACGCCTCACCCAGGCCCGGATCGGCGTACTGATGGGCGGACAATCATCCGAGCGCGAGGTGTCTTTGCGGACGGGGGCAGCGGTGTACGGGGCTCTTTGCCGCTTGGGATATGACGCGGTGACCGTTGACGTCGGCCCGACGTTGAGCCGTGACTTACAGGATCAAAAGATTGCCGTTGCGTTCCTGGCGCTACATGGTCCGGGCGGAGAGGACGGATCCATTCAGGGATTTTTGGAAACAGTGGGCATCCCCTACACGGGCTCCGGCGTGCACGCCAGCGCCGTGGGAATGCACAAGGTGACCACAAAAACGGTCCTCGCAGCACATGACATTCCGGTTCCGGCAGGTCTTGTTATCAAGCGGGGAGAGCGCGTCACCCATGTGCAGGCTCTGCGATCGGCCAAACTACGGTGGCCCGTGGTTGTGAAGCCTGCATCAGAAGGGTCAACCATCGGAGTGAGTATTGTGAAGAAGCCTGCTCAGTGGAACCCTGCCCTGTCACTCGCCCACCGTTACGATCGGGATGCGATGGTGGAAGCCTACATTCCCGGCCATGAAGTGACCGTTTCGTTGCTGGGCCGAGAGAACGAGACGCCGTTGGTTCTTCCCGCCGTGGAGATTGTCGCACCAGGCGGCTTCTACGATTTCTCAGCGAAGTATGAAAAAGGGAAGACCCAATACCTCTGCCCGGCACCTCTTTCGGCTGCCGTCACGAAGGAAATCCGCGAATTGGCGTTGCGGGCGTTCGAAGTCCTGGGCTGCGCAGGGGCCGCCCGCGTGGATTTTCGGATTACGCCCAGGGGACGCCCGTATGTGCTGGAACTCAATACAGTACCCGGCATGACGGAAACGAGCCTCTTGCCAATGGCCGCGGTTCAGGCCGGCATCGGCTACGAAGAATTGACCGAGCGGATTCTCGAATCCGCGCTCGCAAGAATGAAAAATAAAGAGCACGCGGCATGAGACTTCTCACGCGCAAGCGCCCCGCAAAGGCAGCCGGCTATCGCAGCAATGAATGGAAAGGTCCCCGAGCAGCTCAGTCAATGGATCACCGGCAGCGGGCCAGACGGATCGAGCGGCTGGCATGCTGCCGAAGAGCCCTATGCCTCTCCGGATGGCTGGTGGGTGCAGGTGCTGTGTGCTGGACGATACTCATGCTTTCGCAACAGCTCGGACCGGTGCTTCACCGGGGGCTCGAGATCAAACATGTATCAGTGGAAGGGACGCATCAAGTCACCAAACA
>DASTQY010000431.1:0-2470 GCA_035761525.1 Nitrospira sp.
TCAGGATATAGCGGGCATCGTTATCTCCCGCTGCGAACAGTGTTTTGCGGATCAACTCCAACAGGCCCGCCCCGGCGAGGGGCGTCAACCCTTCACGGTCGATGGCGGGAAGCGCTGGATAATCCGTGCTGGGAAGGCCGACGACCTTGAACTGGCTCTTCCCTGCTTGGATGGTCGTCCAGTTATTTTCGCTGGAAATCAGATCAATGTCACCGCTCGGCAGTTCCTTGATGATTTCGTACAGCTTTCGCGCCGAGACCGTGATCCCGCCGGCTTTATGGACGGTGGCCTTGTAGAGTCCTCTCATGCCGATTTCGAGGTCGGTGGCCACGATCTCGGCTCCTTCCTGTTTGGCTTCGATCAGGATATTGGACAGAATCGGCATCGTATTGCGCTTTTCGACGACCCCTTGAACGCGTTGAAGCCCTGTGAGCAACTCATCTCTTCCAATCCGAACCTTCATAATCGCCCCTCTCTCACCCGGTCACCCTCTGAGGATCTTCTCCTTGAGTCCGTCCAACGTTTGATTCAACCCGCTGTCGTTCTCTTTTGCTTTCATGATTTGCCGGCACGCATGCATAATCGTCGTATGGTCTTTCCCGCCGAACAACCGCCCGATTTCCGGAAAAGACGCGTCCGTCAATTCGCGACACAGATACATGGCAATCTGCCTCGGATGGACCAGCGTTTTGCTCCTGCGCCGTGACTTGAGATCGGCAATCTTAATATGGAAGCAGGCGGCGACCGCTTCCTGTATGTCCTCCATGGCCACAATTTTCTTCTTGTCGCCGATCAAATCGCGCAGCACGTTCCTCGCCATCTCGAGGGTAATGGACTGCCCGGTCAATGAGGCATATGCGCCGAGGCGCACCAGCGAGCCTTCCAGTTCTCGAATGTTGCTCTTCATGGTCGTGGAGAGGAACTGGATCACATCTTCCGGCAGGGTCACTCCTTCATCCTCGGACTTCTTTCTGAGAATCGCGATTCTGGTTTCCACATCGGGGGGCTGCAGGTCGGCGATGAGTCCCCACTCAAACCGCGACCGTAAGCGTTCTTCGATGTCA
The DNA here is from genome assembly GCA_035761525.1 of Nitrospira sp. GTDB lineage: Bacteria > Nitrospirota > Nitrospiria > Nitrospirales > Nitrospiraceae > Nitrospira_C. The sequence goes on from DASTQY010000431.1 coordinate 1,065, forward strand.
GGCATGTCCTTCGGAAACCGGTCGCTTGAAAGGACGATCTGCTTGTGCGCCTCGTACAAGGCATTGAACGTATGGAAAAACTCTTCCTGCGTGCGCTCCTTCCCCGCCAAAAATTGAATGTCGTCGATCATCAACATGTCGATATGCCGGTATCGCTTCCGCAGGTCCATCATCTTGTCGTAGCGGATGGAGTTGATGACCTCATTCGTGAACTGCTCGGTCGTCAGATAGGCAATGCGCAGATCGGTGCGCTCGGCGACATGGTTGGCGATCGCGTTCAACAGGTGGGTCTTCCCGAGTCCGACTCCGCCATAGATAAAGAGGGGGTTGTAGGCTTTAGCTGGCTGTTCTGCGACTGCCATACAGGCGGCGTGCGCGAATTGATTGCCGGCACCTACGACGAAATTCTTAAACGAGTACTTCGGGTTAAGCTGTATCCCTCGCTTGGATCTAGGGGTCGTAGCGGTCCGGACTGCTTGCGCAACTGCTGCAACGTCGCTCTGGCTGATTGGAGGTCGGCTAAAGACGACAAAGGACACGGCCGTCTCTCCTCCGCCCCGAGCAGTCGACACGGCCTCCTCGAGGAGTGGTCCGTAATGCTGGCTGAGCCAATCGCCAAAAAACTTATTAGGAACACCTATTTGCGCACTTCTGTCTTCAATTCGTTCTAGGCGGACGGGCATAAACCAGGTGTCGTAGACCTGTTTTGGAACCCGTCCCTGGATGTAGGCCAAGGCTTCCTGCCAGACTGTAGAAACTGTCATAATTCCTGAACTCTCACCCATACACAGGCTTATTCACACCTGTGGATAAGTATGCTTGATGCTCTCGCTTCTTCGAAGCTCAGCGATGCCATCAGCCAGTGGTGGTTTGTAATGTGTCTCTTCATCGACGGATCTCAAGAAGTTATGCACAGTGCACCGCCCTCTTACTCCGAGTCAATCCCCAACTCCGTCCCCAAGACGCCCTCTAGAAGAGTACGTCCCTAATCAACCATTTAGCACCAATCCCCACCATCCACCGGTCCTACTCCGAATCCTACGACGGCGACTATCTCTTTCTTTGCCACACTATCTTAGGAGAAGAGCCTCGTTTCTAAATGACGATCGCTCCATCACTCGCGAAAATTTTTTTCACCAGAACATCATAGGAGATGGTGCGATCCCCATCCTCAGTGCCCAGTGAGAAGACTGTTCCGCCGGAATGAGGAAATGGAACAAGGGCACGATCAAGGAGCACCACATCTCCTATCGAGTGTGACGCGATAAACAATGCAGGATCCACACGATCCAGGGGTTTTCTGAGTAGATACAGCGTGTTCTTCATGAAAAGACCAGGGTGCGGTCGAGTGAGTGCACCAGCGTGCGAATCTCGTCCGGCGGTTTACTCGTCACGGAAAATCCGTC
>DASTQY010000432.1:0-5350 GCA_035761525.1 Nitrospira sp.
GTTACTGCACCGCTTGCAGGGAGGCTGCCAGGTGCCGATTGCGGCTCATGCCACACTGAACGGATCGGAAATCGTGTTGGATGGACTGGTCGCGAGCGTGGACGGCAAGGAGGTCATTCGCGACCGTGTGCACGGGACGACGGCTGATCCGTATGCGGCGGGCATTCAGCTGGCAGAGCGGTTGATCGGGCGCGGAGCCGAGCGAATTCTTCAAACGATTTACGGGACGCCGTCATGACTACCGGACGTCAGGGGATTGTTTACCTCGTCGGCGCCGGGCCGGGTGATCCCGGTCTGTTGACAGTGAAAGGCAAGGAATGCCTTGAGCGGGCTGATCTCGTCCTGTACGATTATCTCGCGAATCCTGAGTTGCTGAACCATGCGCCATCAGCGGCCGAGCGCATTTACGTGGGACGGCGTGGACGTGGTCAGTATCAGGACCAAGCGGAAATCAACCGGTTGCTCATCGAACGCGCAAAGGCGGGAAACGTGGTTGTGCGGCTGAAAGGCGGGGATCCTTTCGTCTTCGGGCGCGGGGGAGAGGAGGCCGAGGCGGTAGCCGCTGCCGGAGTGCCTTTCGAAGTCGTGCCAGGTGTCACCGCGGCCATTGCCGTTCCAGCCTATGCCGGCATACCAGTTACCCATCGTACACTCGCGTCTTCACTGACCGTCGTCACCGGGCATGAGGATCCGGCCAAAGGCACGACCGTCATTGACTGGCCCAGGCTTGCCAGTACCTCGGGAACACTGGTCTTTATGATGGGCATGAAGACACTGCCCGTGATCGTTTCGCGTTTATTGGAAGAGGGGCGGTCGCCCGACACGCCGGTTGCCGCCGTGCGGTGGGGCACGAGAGCCGACCAGCGAACGATCATCGGCACGCTGCGGGACATTGTCGAGAAAACAGAACGGGCGCGGTTAGAACCGCCGACGGTGATCATTGTCGGAGAGGTGGTGAAGTTGCGGGAGCAATTGAACTGGTTCGAGAAGCGGCCGCTCTTCGGAAGGCGGATCGTGCTCACGCGGGCCCCGGAGCAAGCCAAAGAATTCGGCCGTCTGCTGGCCGCCTTCGGCGCGGAGCCGATCGAAGCTCCCACGATCAACATCGTGCCGCCCGCCAGTTGGGAGGCGCTCGACAGGGCCATCGCGAGGCTCCGAGAGTATGCCTGGGTGATCTTTACCAGCGTCAATGGCGTGGCACCATTTATGGAGCGGCTCGGACGCGCCCGTCAGGATGTCAGAGCGCTGGCTCATCTCCGGATCGCGGCCATCGGACCGCGGACCGCCGAGCAACTGACTCGTTATGGATTGACCGCTGACGTCATCCCTTCCGAGTTTCAAGCCGAAGGCATGTTGGCAGCAATGAGCCACCACGACCTCAGTGGGAAAAAGGTGTTGATCCCGAGGGCAGAGGTCGCACGCGAGATTCTGCCGGAACAATTGCGGTTGAAGGGCGCGTCGGTTGATGTGATTCCGGTTTATAGGACGATGACGCCATCTGCCGACTTGAGCCGTCTCAAAGAACAGCTTCAGGCAGGCATGATCGATGTCATCACATTTACGAGCTCGTCGACGGTCACCAACTTCGTCGACATGATGGGCGGCGGAGAAGAGACGCGCCGGCTAACGGCCAAGACCAGCGTCGCGTGCATCGGACCGGTGACTGCCCGCACTGCGGAGGAGCAGGGCCTGACCGTCGGAATTCTGCCGACGGAAAGCACTGTGCCGGCTCTGGCTCACGCGATTGTCCGGCACTACAGCGAAGGGGCACGAGTCGCCATTCCCATCTCGCGTTAGGCGAGTTTTATAATCAGATGAGGGGAGGTTTTCATGGTTCCGGTGAAATCGTTCATGGTCCCAAGAGAAAAGTTTGTTACGGTCGAGCGTGATACGTCTGCACAGGCCGCCGCCAGAATCATGCGCGACCGCGGCATCGGCAGCTTGTTTGTTACGAATCAGAAAGACATCATCGGCATTCTCACCGACACGGACATGATGCGTCGGGTCGTCGCGTCGGGCAGTGATCCGAACAAGACGACCGTGGAGCAGATCATGTCGGCACCGATTCTCACCATTGAAGAGAACAAGACGCTGTTGGATGCGAACGATCTGATGGCGCAGGCACATGTGCGGCATCTGGGTGTGACACGCGACAGCAAACTGGTCGGCATGATTTCCGTACGTGACCTGGTCGTCTTTTTGACGAATCTGCCGAGGAAGTAACGATCATGGCGTTTCCGATTCAACGGCTGAGACGGCTTCGACAGCACGAGACATTCCGTCGCATGGTGCGGGAAACTCGTCTCTCGGCTTCGGACCTGATCTATCCCATGTTTGTCATGGAGGGCAAAGACCAGCGGCGTGAGATCGCCTCGATGCCCGGACAGTTCAGATTATCCATCGATCTGCTGGTCAAGGAAGCAGGGGAGGTGGCCGGCTTAGGAATTCCCGCCATCATGTTGTTCGGGATTCCGGACCGGAAAGACGACCGCGGCACATCCGCGGTGGACCCAAACGGCATCGTGCAGCGGGCGATTAAAGCGGTGAAAGATCACGTGCCCGGTCTTATCGTCGTCACCGACGTGTGCATCGACGAATATACCAGTCACGGCCATTGCGGTATCGTGAAGGACGGCCGCATCCTGAACGATGAAACGCTGGAATGCCTCCGCGCGATGGCGCGGACGCACGCCCAGGCCGGCGCCGATATGGTGGCGCCGTCGGATATGATGGACGGGCGGGTGGCCGCCATCAGGTCGGAACTGGATCATGCCGGCTACCCGGAACTGCCGATCATGGCGTACGCGGCAAAATTCGCTTCGTGTTTTTATGCTCCTTTCCGCGATGCGGCCGGCTCCGCGCCGCAGTTCGGCGACCGACAGTCCTATCAAATGGACCCCGCCAACCGGCGCGAAGCGTTGCGAGAGATTGCGCTTGATGTGGAGGAAGGAGCTGATATCGTCATGGTAAAGCCTGCATTGCCCTATCTCGATGTCATTGCCGCCGCTCGAGCGCACACGACGCTTCCTGTCGCCGCCTATCAAGTCAGCGGCGAGTACAGCATGATCAAAGCCGCCGGGAAAGCCGGTTGGCTGGACGAGTCGCGAGCCATGCTCGAGTCGCTGCTCGCCATCAAGCGCGCCGGAGCAGATCTAATTCTGACCTACTTCGCGAAAGACGCGGCGCCTTTTCTCCGCTGACGATGACGTTCACGGTGACGCGCGATCTCGGCGACGGCCGGTCCAGACCTCATCCGGTGGTCACGATCGGAAACTTTGATGGGCATCATCGCGGCCACCAATCACTGTTACAAACGGTTGTCGAGCAGGCACGCGCGGTCAAAGGCACGGCCATGGTCCTGACCTTCGATCCTCATCCGGTCAGGGTGCTCGCCCCTCACGTCCAGCTGCGGTTTCTCACGAGTCCGGAAGAGAAGCTCGCCCGCTTCAAGGCGGCCGGCATTGACGAAGTTGTCTTTCTCGAATTTACGCCCGCCCTCGCCGCCATGACGCCGGAAGAATTTGCGGACATCGTCCTTCATCGCCGGCTACGTGTATCGGACGTTTATGTCGGGGAACATTTTGCCTTCGGACGAGGGCGCGCCGGCCGAATTGCGGACTTGGAACGATTTGGCCGCACGCTGGGATTCACCGTCCATCCCGTCAAGCCCGTCATGCTGGACGGGGGAGTCGTGAGTTCCACGAGAATTCGAACCTTCATCCAAGCCGGTCGCATGGACGAGGCGTCGGTCTTGCTCGGACGGGCTTACGGAATCACGGGAACGGTCGTGCGGGGGACACAGAAGGGACAAGCGCTCGGGTGGCCAACTGCCAATCTGCGGATCCCTCCGGAACGCGTGGTTCCGCCGGATGGCGTCTATGCCGCCCGAGCCTCCTGGGAATGCAGGGCGTCTGATGCGATCGCGTACATCGGGACGAGACCAACGTTTGGTAGCGGCGAGCGCTTGATCGAGGTCAATCTCTTGGACCAGCGGGCAAACTTGTACGAGAAGGAGATGTCCGTAGAGTTTGTCGAACGGTTGCGGGGAGACCACGCGTTCGCGTCCGCCGACGAGCTGGCAGCCCAGATTACTCTTGACGTCGACCGTGCCAGGGTGAGCCTGCGCCGATTCGCGGAAGGGAATCGATAGATGGCCGTCGCGGCGACCGCACGGGCCCGGCATCCCGTGTTTCACGCAATGGTCCGGACCATTCGTGATCGACAGTTGTTCGAGCCGGGGCAGCATCTCCTCGTCGCGGTTTCCGGTGGGCCCGATTCGGTCGCCTTGTTGTCGCTGCTGACCGCTCTTGCGCCGGCGTGGCGTCTCACACTCACGGTGGTGCACTTCAATTACGGGCTTCGCGGGACCGAAGCCGACGGCGACGAGGCCTTTGTTGCTGCGCTGTGTCGCGAGCGGGGGGTCGCTTTGGTCGTTCAAAGACCGGTGTTGACCAAGCGACGCGGGGCGGCTTCCCTTCAGGCGCGCGCCCGCGTTGCCCGCTACCGCGCCATGGCGGAACTGGCGGACGACATCCGCGCCGATCGCATTGTCACCGGCCATACGGCGAACGATCAGGCCGAAACCGTGCTCTTGTGGCTGTTGCGGGGCGCAGGTCTGACAGGACTCTCGGGGATGCGGTTCATCCGTAACCAACGGATTGTACGACCGCTGTTGATGATTACCCGACACGACGTGCTGGACTATCTAAGACGAGAGGGCTTGCACTATCGAGAGGACAGCAGCAACGCGACGTCTCTTTATCGGCGCAACCGTATTCGTCGCGAACTGTTGCCGGTGATGGAACAGATCGCGCCATCGATCGTTCGCCGGCTGGAGCGGCAGTCGCACCTTCTACGAGCCGACGACGAGTATTTAGAAGACATCGTGGATCACTTGTACCGGTCGACGGTGATCGTCGAGCCCGGTGGGAATCAGCGGTTTGAACGACAGGCGTTTACCCGCCTTCCTGCGGCACTGCAGCGACGTCTGGTGCGGCGGAGTCTTCGCGCTGGCGACCCCGAAGGGCGGGCACCGAATCTGCGTACAGTCGAAAGCGTGCTGCGGTTCGCGGCCGGTGAGTCCAAAGGGATGCTTTCGATCCGAGGGTTTGACGTGATCACAGAGTGTGAGTGGATCGTCCTCCAGTTGACTCCGCAACGAACGGTCTCCAGCCCGTCCGGGCAATCCTTCCCGACAGTCACTGTGCCGATCTCCCTCCCTGCTACGGTGTATTGGCCTGGTACGCGACAACAAATTCATGTACAAGTGATGACCAAGCAGGCGGCCGCGTCGTGGTTGAACCAGCGAAGGCCGGAGTGCGCGGTGTTCGATGCCGACCGGTTGTCCGCG
>DASTQY010000433.1:0-3078 GCA_035761525.1 Nitrospira sp.
GGCAGCAATGACCCGATGGCCGTAGTGTTGACGGTGGCCTTGATTCAACTCATGACCAATCCCAGTACGAATATGTGGGACCTCCTCTGGTTCTTTCTCGTGCAAATGACCGTCGGGGCGGTGGCCGGCGTGGCGATGGGCGAACTCATCCGCTGGACGCTCAATACGTTGAAATTGGAGTTACGCGGCATCTACCCGGTGTTATCGGTGGCCTTTGCGCTCTTGACCTATGGCTTGACCGCCGAGTTGCATGGCAGTGGATTTCTCGCGGTGTATCTGGCGGGACTGTTCATGCGACGGCACTCAGTCGTCCACCAGCGGAACCTCGTGCAGTTTCACGAGGGTTTGGCCTGGCTGATGCAAATCACGATGTTCCTGATACTCGGATTGCAAGTCTTTCCCGCCCGCCTGATTCCCATTGTGGGCGTCGGTCTCCTCGTGTCCCTTTTCCTGATTTTCATCGCCCGTCCGGTCAGTGTATACACGTCACTGGCATTGTCCAGGCTCTCGTTCCGCGAGCAAACGCTGGTGGCATGGGTAGGTCTGCGGGGCGCGGTGCCGATCGTCTTGGCGACGTTTCCAGTCCTGGCCGGCATCCAAAAGGCCGACACGATCTTTCACCTCGTCTTTTTCATCGCCCTGACGTCCGTTTTACTACAAGGACCGCCGATACCTTGGATGACGCGGCTGTTGGGGCTTGATCGAGCGCCGCAAGAGGGGCGACGATGAGTGCCGGTCAGGTGGCGTCTGCAGGCTTGGTCCAATGCTTGAAGAACGGAGCGATGGTGTCGATGGGAATCGGAAAAATTGTGGTGGAGTTTTTCTCAGCAGCGATCTCCACGAGCGTCTGGAGGTAGCGGAGTTGCAACGCCGCAGGATTCTGGCTGATGACGTTGGCCGCATCGGCCAACCGTTGTGAGGCCTCGAATTCGCCTTCCGCATGGATGACCTTCGCCCGCCGCTCGCGTTCCGCTTCCGCTTGACGGGCAATCGCCCGCTGCATTTCCTGCGGCAGGTCCACGTTCTTCACCTCGACAGCGGTGACTTTCACACCCCAGGGCTCTGTCTGTTGATCGATGATCCGCTGCAGGTCTGCATTGATCTGCTCCCGCTTGGACAGCAGGTCGTCGAGCTGGCTCTGCCCCAACACGCTGCGCAGCGTCGTCTGCGACATCATCGACGTGGCGTACAGGTAGTCTTCGACTTGGATGATGGCTCGTTCCTGATCTACGACACGAAAATAGATGACGGCGTTGACCTTGACGGTGACGTTGTCCTTCGTAATGACGTCCTGCGGCGGGACATCCATGGTGACGGTCCGCAAACTGACGCGGACCAGCTTGTCGATGAACGGGATGATAATGACGACACCGGGACCATTCCCGCCCACGAGCCCGCGGGCCAGACGGCCCCAGCGGAAGATGACGGCTCGTTCGTACTCTCGCAGCACGTTAAAGCCCATCAGCATCAGCACCAGGCCAAGGATGAGAATCGCAAAAGGACTGATGGGGAGAATCATGTGGGGACCTCTTTCTTCCTCAAGTAAGGTTTGACGCGTAGTCGCAAGCCGTCGACGCCGGTGACTTCTGCTTCGTCGCCAGGCGACAACGGCTGCTCGCTGACCGCTTCCCAGAGTTCTCCGTGGACGGCCAATTGCCCCTCCGTCCCAAGCGCCGTCTTGACGATACCGACGAGGCCGACCATTTCCTCGCGGCCGGTCACCGGTCGCCTGCGCATGGCTTTCAAGCCCATCCCGATGCTGAGCAGTGAAAATGCCGAGGCCAGCGTCACGACCGGCAGAATGACCGACCACGAAATCCGGAAGAACTCGGCATCGCTCTTGATCAGCATCACCGATCCAATCAGCATCGCCAACACGCCGCCGATCGCCAGCAAGCCGTAACTGGTCACGCTCGCTTCCAACACAAAGAAGACGATGCCGAGCAGGAAGAGCAGGACCCCGGCGTAATTGACCGGGAGTGATTGGAAGGAATAGAACGCGAGGATGAGGCTGATTGCGCCGACGATGCCAGGAAGGATCGCCCCTGGGCTGTAGAGTTCCGCGATAATGCCGATTGTGCCGATGGTCATGAGCAGGTAAGCGATGTTCGGATCGCTGATCGCCTTCAGCCATTCGAGACGGAGCCCCATGGGAAACTCCTCTACCCTGGCTCCGGCTGTTTTCAGCACCGTCGGGCCCGACGCCAGAGTGACGCGGCGGCCGTCCAATTGCTGGAGCAACGCCGGCAGTCCTTCCGCGATGAGATCCACGACTTTGAGCTTCAAGGCCTCGCGCTCCGTGACGGACACGCTTTTGCGTACCGCGTCTTCCCCCCAGGCTGCATTGCGTTCCCGTTGTTGAGCGATCGACTTAATGTACGCGACCGAATCGTTCTCCACCTTATCCTTCATCGTCTTGTCCATTTCACCGCCGCCCATGTTCACGGGATGCGCGGCCCCGATGTTCGTGCCGGGAGCCATCGCAGCCACATGGGCGGCCATGGTGATGAAGACGCCGGCAGAAGCGGCACGTGCGCTGGATGGTGACACGTAGACGATGACCGGTATGGTCGCTCCGGTAATGTCTTTAATGATCAGCCGCATGGAGCTGTCCAGTCCGCCTGGCGTATTGAGCGAAATAATCAGCGCCTGGGCGCCGCTCGCTTCGGCCGAGGCCAGGGCATCGTGCAGATATTCCGCCGAGACGGGATTGATCACCCCGTCGTACACGGCGAGTGTCACAAAGGGCTCAGCGGAGCTTGCCTCCGGCGGGGAACAGAGGGACGTGAGGGCGATCACGATGAAAGAGAGGTGGCGGAAGCGCAACGGACGGCGACCCGGTACCGGCATCAACGTGTCCCTCCCACCGGCGAAGGCCATGGAGACGGAACAATCGAAGGGAGCATACGAGCCGCGTTTTACACTGTCAAGGAAGGGAGATCCGGCCGGTTGGCCTGAGCGCGAGCAGCAGGTCGCTTCTATCGTGTCATACGTGGTCGACTGTTCGCCATGGCAGTGGCGGGGGAGGTGGAGCGGGCTGTTCGCGAGTGGCTGCGGAATCGGGCCGGCGGCAGCCCG
>DASTQY010000434.1:0-2867 GCA_035761525.1 Nitrospira sp.
GATCGGTACAGCCCGCTTCCATTAGTTCCGGCATAGAGTGTCCGGGCGTTTTTCGGCTCCATCGCCAGCGCTCGGATGTTTAATGAAGCGAGCCCGTCGTTGGTGGCCTTCCACGTATGACCACCATCGGCGCTCTTCCACACCCCTGCCGGCCCTCCGATATACAAGATCGCAGAGTCAGAAGGATGAATCACAATGCTGCTCACGAACGGTTCTGGAATCGATTCCCCGATGCGCTGCCACTCTTCTCCCTTGTTTGCCGTCCGGTAGAGACCCTTGGTGGTGCCGGCATACACCACATGAGGATTTGTCCGGTCGATTTCAATGACGTTGACGCCCAAAGCCATGGAGGCCATCAATTCGCTCTCCGGAATGAGACCGTTGTTGATTTTTTTCCAGGTCATCGCTCCGTCCTCTGACCGGTATACTCCTCCGGTCGTCCCACCGTACAGTACGGATGGATCTCTTGGATCAATGGCGACCGACGTGACGATATGGACTTCCTTCATGCCATTCATCCGCTCTTCCCATTCACGCCCGGCATCTTTGCTGTAGAAAGCTCCCACGGTGGTCGCGGCATAAATCCGTTCGCTCAGCCCCGGATGGAAAACAAATTGATTCACAAAGGACACGTGCTCCTTTAATCCCACATTATGCGGCAGCCAATGCTGCCCTCCGTCGGGACTCTTGTAGACCGCATCTCCCATCGTGCCTGCGTACACCGTGGCGGGTAGCTGCGGATCGATGGCCACGGTCGTTACTCGTCTGGCGCTAAAGCTGGGAAATTTCTCCCAGGTTTGGCCACCGTCGCGCGTTTTGTACACGGCGTCGTTGGTCGCGACATACAGGATATTCGAATTCGTGGGATGGAGAGCGATGGAGACAATCGCTTCGCTGTCTTTTTGACAGCCGATGCTGAGAAGCGCCAACCCGATAAGCACGGGATGGGCGAACTGCCATAGACGTGCATTCCACATCTGACGCCTTTTTTGTCTACAGTTTCTTCGAGAAGCGCTCCGCATAACCGGTCAGCTCCATGTAGCCGCGGCCCGCGATGGGCTTTCCTTCCAAGGTGCCGGACGCCTCGATGGCACCCTCCCAATAGGTGACCTGTGTGCTGCGGTTCGTGGTCAGTTCCTGCTCGGTCATCCGAGGAACAAGCGCAAGCGAAAGACCTTTCGACGGGATGGACAGCCGCCAGGTCGAGGGATAGCGTGCCTTGCTGGCAGGACTGGTCCAGGTGGTGAGGGGCTCCAGCATGAACTCCCCGAGTGTTAGATGCTGAGCCCGGCCATCGTGGTCGATAAAAGTGCCGCTTGAAACGGAATCAGATGATCCGTCGGACCGACGCATGCGATAGAGCATCAGTTCAGTGTGATCGGCAAGCTGGATGCTGAACCAATCCCATCCGACGAGATCTTTGCCGAGATCGGCAGAACCAAACTCATGATCCATCCAACTGGTTCCCGTCACATTGAACGATTCATTGCCCAGCCTGATTGTCCCCGAGGTCGCCAGCCTCGTTAACGAGTAGTAGTGAGACGCTTGGCCCGACTCTGCGCCTTTTCGGCTGACGCCCTCCTTGCCATGAATCACAGGTGCCTTTTCTGGCACGACCGTCAAGTCGATCTCTAGATCGTCGTCTGAGGCCTGAAGGGTCTGTGACCCCACCTCTGCTTCGGAGGATTGAGCGCGCCATTGGTCGATCCACACGTGCAAACGTTCCGCCTCCGCCCCAGCCTTGCCGACGCCGGCACGGCTGAGCTTTTCAAAAACATGAAACCGTCCGTTCTTCAAATCGGTCACGGCGAAGTGAGCGAGGTAGAGTTGGGTAATGGACCACCGTGAGGGCAAAGTTTTGACTTGTTCCAGCGGGATGCCGCGACGAAAAAAGGTCAGTTGATAGCCGAATGGGCGTCCGTCGTTCGTCGCGAGGTTGCCGGTGTAGTACCACCATTCGGTGCGGAACTCATCGTGTGAACCGTGGTCGCGCGGGAATGCATATCGATAGCCTTCCCGCGCGGGCACGAAGGAGGTGGTGTCCGCCGCGATGGAAGGAAGGACGATTGCGAGCCAACCGAGGAGGAAGATCAATCGCCGCGTTGAAGTCATATGTCTGCTGGTCACGATGCGGGCGCTTATAACATGCGACTGCATGAAGTCACAAATCGCCAGTAGCGACAAGCGATTTCTGCGCTTCTTCTGGTCGTGTGTCTCGCGGTTGCGCCGTTGACAATTTTGTCAGCCATCGGCTATCGTGACCGCATGCAAACCGATCACGAGCGTGATCAGCACGAACCGGAGCCGTCCGAAAAGAGCACGCCATTTTCCATTCCTGAGCACATTCCAGTCTTTGCGCTCCCGAACGTGGTCTTGTTCCCGAAAACGTATCTGCCCCTCCATATTTTTGAGCCGCGGTACCGCCAGATGGTGGATGATGCCGTGATGGGCGGGCAATGTATCGGGATTGCGCTGCTGAAAGAAGGCTGGGAATCCGAGTATTACGGGAATCCGCCGGTGTTCTCGACCGGATGTGTCGGTCGGCTGGTCAGCGTGCAGCCGCTGGCGGACGGCCGGTCCAACATTCTTCTCCAGGGACTCGAGCGGTTTGAAATCATCGTGGAGTCGTATGAGAAGCCCTACCGTCAAGCTTCGATTACGCTGAAGCCCAGAGCGGCGGAGGCCTCGCTCGATCCTGGCGTACGACAGCGACTGGTCACGGCGCTCGAGGACTATTTGCGGTCCCGTCAGGATGCTCCGACCTGGCAGGGATGGTTCCGGGAAGATGTCAGTGACGATATACTGGTCAACACCTTATCCACGTACCTGGATTGCACCCCGCTGGAAAAGCAATTCCTGTTGGAAGC
>DASTQY010000435.1:0-6494 GCA_035761525.1 Nitrospira sp.
TGGCGGTCATCAATCACATCGATCAGCAAGCGCGTCAGGTTCATCCGGGCAAGCTGGGACGTCACCTCGTCTTCGGTAAAGGCGGCCAGCAGCGAATTGTAAAAGTCCCGCCGCAAAATGTCAGGCCCGCTGGCTGCGTATCGATCCACGATCGCCTGTGCTTCCTCACGTGAGTCAGGCCGGAGAAGATCCATGACGAGCACAGGTGAGCCGGGCTTCACGAGTTGACGGAGCTTGTGCCAAAATTGAAGAGGGTTAGGCAGATGATGCAAGAGACTGTTGGAGAGCGCTGCATCGAACACATTCGCTCCGGCAACGGCCTCGAATCGCTCGCAGCGTAGCGTGATGCGCTCGCCAAGCCCGGCCCGTTGCACGGCCTGTTGACCCAACCGGATCATCGGCTCCGAGGCATCCACCCCGAGGACATGGCAGGCCGCATAGCGTCGGGCAAATCGTACGGGAATGTCGGCCGGACCGCAGCCCACGTCCAATACGCGTCCGCCGGAAAAATCCGGAAAATACTCGACGAACCGGTCCACGAAACCTTGATTCTCCTCGGCGAAGTCGGCGGCGGCGTAGGCTTCGGTCTGCTCTGGATCATCCATCAACTCCGGTTCGAGTACGCGCTCCATCATCGTGTTCCCTCGGAAGCCTACGGCCTTTTTGAGATCTCGACTTTATCGCCAGGCCGTACGACGCCGCCTTGCAGAACCCTGGCGTAGAGACGACTCCATCCCGGATTCGCCTTCTGGGAAATCCGGCTGATATCTCGGTCACGAAACCATTGTGCATTCAATTCACAGGGCGCGCAGTAGCTGGTCACTTCGAGGTGCACCTCCGGACCGATGCGGAGTTGTGTCCCTGGTTCTATGTGATCCCATTCGAGGCCGGCCAGCGTCAGATTTTCACCGGAATACCCCGAGTCGATGGAGTGGCCTTCGTCCTGCAACCGCTCAATCAGCTCCAAAGAAAAGAGACAGAGTGCGCGGTCCGGCCCGCCGTGGACTTTCAGGTTGCGTTGACGATCGCCGTCCAGTCCCTCCTTGTCGATCTTCGCCTCCAAGACCGGATGTTTCGGGACTCCTCCGTCCGAGACATTGATCTGATGGACGTGGGGGTACGGCGGCCGGCCTTGTGGACCCACCTCACGCTCCTTCACACGATTGCGCTCTTCGGAATTCGATCGCCACCCAACCGTCTTGCTCTCGAACACAGTCGGGAAAGAGATCGACCCGGGCAAAGGCTTCGACGATTTCAGCACGCTGGTCGCGTAACAGGCCCGATACGAGAAGCATCTTGCCGGTACTGGCCGCGAGCGGTTCAGCCAACATCATTAGGGTCTGCCGGTCGAGATTGGCCAGGACCATGTCATAGGTTCGATCGCCCGTAAGGGTCCCGCATTGCAGAGACAATTCCGGTCCGAAGCCATTGACGGAGGCATATTCGCGTGCACAGTCAATCGCGTCCGGGTCGTGGTCGATTCCCACGGCCTTATCGGCTCCGAGTCGGAGTGCGACCATGGCTAAGAGGCCGCTGCCGGCCCCGACATCGAGCACGGTCTCGCCGCCGTGAATTACGTCCTCAAGCCATTCCAGCAACATGCGCGTCGTGGCATGATGGCCGGTGCCGAACGCCAGTTTGGGATCGAGGATGATTTCGATCTGATCGGAACCGATTGCCACGGACTCCCAGCTTGGTCTGACGACGAGCCTCCTGCCGATCCACAAAGGCTTGACCGACTCAGCCCATTGCCGGTTCCAGTCCTGATGCCGCATGGTGCGCACGACGATGTCCGCCTCAGGCAAGCCGGGCCCGGTCAGATGACGAAGGGTCTGCCTGAGTTGTGCCAAACGGTCGGGAGACCATTTGGTGGTCGGCCAATACAGATGAATCGTGCGCTCATCCTGCCAGGCGCCTTGAACAGACGAGTCACCCAGCAAGCTCATGACTTCGCCGGCATCCACGCTGGAGCAGATTTGAACATCTATGTAATCGGATGCCATACGGATTCTCTATAGGCCATTCACAAGCTGTCGTGACCATGAAACCGGTTGTTCAACGACGGGTTCGTCATTGACGCCATGGAATTCATCCAGTATCGTCACCAGACAATGGCGGTACGCGTGCGCGCCCGGCAACTTCAGCAGCTGATCGGCAGAATCGAACGGTTGATCGCGCGCGGGGCAGCCGCCAGCTCCCGTTTCACGACCTACCGTCTGGCCATCTTCATTGCGGGAACGCTCAGCAGCATCACGCTGTTCCGGTCCGGCCAATACCACACCGGCAACATCGTCCTGGCCGCATTCGTCATCCTCTTCTTCATTGTCGCGTCGTATCATAACAGGCTTGAACAGCGGATTCATCGGCTGCGCTTGTGGGCGCTGATTAAATCTGCGCATCTCGCGCGTGTCCAACTCGCATGGTCCCAGGTTCCTCACAAGCCTTCTGATTCGCTGCCGTCGCATCTCTATGCCCACGACTTGGATTTGGTGGGACCGCACTCACTGCTGCATCTGATCGATACTACCGTTTCGGATCACGGCCGAACCCGCCTGACATCGTGGCTCCTGACTCAACCACCTGACCCGAAAGTGTGGGACACCCGCCAACGCCTCGTCAAAGAACTCGCTCCACGTTCGCTGTTCCGTGACCGGTTGGTCCTCGAAGCCAACCTGGCAGGTGAGCAAGAGATCAACGGTCGCCGATTGGCAGCGGTGCTCGAGCATCCAGTCGGCTTTCCCGGATTGCCGCGCACCCTGATTCTCCAATCGATGTTGGCGGCAGGCACGATCGTGCTTGGAGTCGGCGCCTTGTTGGATTGGCTGCCAGGTTATTGGATGTTGACGTTCGGCGTCTACGCCTTGATCTATCTCATGACCGACCAGGGCGAAGAGCTACTCGAACACGCCGTCGGGCTGCACCACGAGATGGAACGGCTGAGCCGGGTCCTGCGCTTTCTCGAACGACATGCCGCCCGGCCTGACTCGGCCATGGCACATACCTGCGCCCCTCTGCTCGAGGCGGGTCGTTCGCCCTCCTCGTTCACACGGCATATTGCCCGCATCTTCCATGGAATCAGCGTGAAGGCACATCCCTTGATCCATCTTGGGCTTAATGCGCTCATCCCGTGGGACCTGTTCTTCGCGTTTCGCCTGAGACAATTTCAAGAACGTGTGCGCACACGGCTTCCTCTGTGGCTCGATCGATTAGCTGAAGTGGAAGCGGCTTCGGCCCTCGCCACCTTTGCCTATCTCCACCCCGAGTACGCCTGGCCGACCCCGGCCCCGTCCGTGGGTCTCGCCAGCCACAACTTAGGCCACCCTTTGATCCTCTCCACGACGCGCGTTAGCAACGACATTGCCTTGGAAGGGCTCGGCACGATTCAGTTGATTACGGGTTCGAACATGTCGGGCAAAAGCACCTTTCTTCGAACAGTCGGCATCAATCTCTGCTTAGCGCAGGCCGGAGCCCCGGTCTGCGCCTCGGCCTTTACCTGGAGCTGGAGCCGCCTGGGCTGCTGCATCCGCGTGAACGACTCGCTTGATGCGGGTCTGTCGTTCTTCTATGCGGAAGTCAAACGCCTGAAGACCATCCTGCGCGCCACGACCGATCGGGCTTCGCCACCGGTCCTGTTTCTCATCGACGAAATTTTCAAGGGAACGAACAATCGCGAGCGCTTGATTGGCAGCCGCTCATACATTAAGGCCCTGGCAACCGGAAACGGCTACGGGCTGGTCAGCACGCACGATCTGGAGCTCACGGACCTCGAGAAGGAGATCGCCTCGCTCGTGAACGCACACTTTCAGGAAACCGTCTCTGACGGTGCACTGTCCTTCGATTACCGCCTCCGTCCCGGCCCTTGCCCAACGACGAACGCCCTGCGGATCATGGAATTGGAAGGGTTGCCTATTCCCAGGACCTCCTCACATGAGGCAGAATAGCCCTCACGAATGACTCATCCTCTGCGCGGATTGCTCATCGCCCAATTCTGCGGCGCGTTTAACGACAATGCGTGGAAGCTGATGGTTGCGCTGCTGGGCATCCGTCAGCTGGCTTCCACGATGGCCCCCGGCCCTGAGTTCGAAACGGCCTCGCAAACCCAAACCACGTTAGCCTTTGTCATCTTCACCTTTCCGCTCGCTGTCGTGTCAATCGCGGCCGGCTTGCTGGCCGACCGGGTCAGCAAGCGCACCGTGATCATCCTGATGAAGGCGGTCGAGATCCTCTTGATGGGTGCCGCCACGCTCGCCTTATGGAGGAATCCCGCCGGAGGAATTCTGCCGCTGATCGTGCTCGCAGGCATGGGCGTGCACAGTGCCCTCTTCAGTCCGGCCAAATACGGGATTCTTGCAGAACTATTGCCGCACGAACGATTGGCGGCCGGCAATGGACAGCTCGAGATGTGGACGTTCCTCGCCATTTTGACCGGCACCGCGGCACCGGGCATTCTGCTGTCGCTGACCGGAAACGCCGTCTGGATGGCCCCGCTGTTGCTCACGGCCTTGGCGTTCATCGGATTCAGTGCGGCCTGGACCATTCCACGCGTGCCGCCGGCGAGAGACGAAGGCGGGCTTGCCAATACATTGCAGGGGGCATGGTTGGCGCTGGCGCGTGACCGCATGTTGCGGTTAGCCATCTGCGGCGCCGTGTTCTTCTGGACAATTGCCAGTCTCTTTGCCCAGAACATCCTCGTGTATGCCAAGGCCGTGCTGGGCGTCTCGGATTGGCAGTCCGGACTGCCGCTCATGATGTTGTCGATCGGCATCGGCATCGGAGCCCGATGGGTCGGACGTCTCTCCCAGGGACGGGTGGAGTATGGCCTGATTCCCTTGGGGGCAGCCGGCGTGGCAGTCATGCTCTTAACACTTGGCCTTCTCGCTCCGGGTCTGCCGACCACGCTGGCGCTGATGGTGATCCTCGGGATCTCGAGCGCATTGATTTTCGTCCCGCTGAACGCCCTGATTCAATGGCGCGCACCGGATGACCGACGTGGATCGGTCATCGCCTTCGAGAACACGTGCGTGTTTACCGGCATACTCCTGGGATCGCTTGGAGCAGGGGCGCTTGCCAGTGGCGGAACGTCAACGACAGGAATTTTCACGGCTGCGGCCGCGTTCACCGTCCTTGGCACAGCCTGGGCGATGTGGCTGCTCCCCGAGGCGTTGCTGCGGGTCGTCCTCGTCATTGTCACCAACAGCTTGTATCGGCTCCGCATTGTCGGCCACAGTCATGTACCGACCGCAGGCGGTGCGCTGCTCGTGCCTAATCATATCTCCTTCATGGACGGCCTGCTCCTGATCGCCAGCCTCGATCGACCTGTGCGATTTGTCGTGGACGCACAATATGCCGAACAGCCGTTTTTCAAACCGATCATGAAGCTGTTCGGCGTCATTCCCATTTCTCCCTACGGCGGGCTTCGCGTCGTGCTGCGCGCGTTGCGAGAAGCCGGTGCCGCCATCGACCGGGGAGAGCTGGTCTGCATTTTCCCCGAGGGACAAATAACGAGAACGGGCACTCTGTTGCCGTTCCGCCGGGGCTTCGAGCGGATCATGAAAGGCAGAACCGCGCCCGTCATTCCGATCCATCTGGATCGCGTCTGGGGCAGCATCTTCAGTTTCGATCGGGGCCGGTTCTTCTGGAAAATCCCGGAACGCCTGCCGTATCCCGTCACGGTGTCCTTTGGCAGATCCCTGCCTCCACAGTCGACGGCCCACGAGGTTCGCAGCGCGATTCAGGCGCTGGGAGAGGCCGCTTGGGCGCTGCGCAAACCGGATCGACGCCCACTGCATCGCGAATTCGTTCACGCGATGAGAAGACGCCCGTTCCAGTTTGTCATGTCGGATCAGAGCCGGCCGCATGTGTCAGCTATGCAGGCGTTGATCGGATCCATTGCCCTGGCCCGAGCATTGCGGACGTCCTGGGAAGACCAGAAACATGTCGGCATTCTCCTTCCACCGAGCGTCGCCGGCGCACTGGTCAACGTCGCGGCGCCTCTGTGCGGAAAAACCAGCGTCAATCTCAATTACACGGTGGGCAAGTCGGGGCTCAACGCCTCCGTCCGCCTTGCCGGCCTTCGCACCATCGTTACCAGCCGGACCTTCGTCGAAAAAGCCAAACTCGAATTGCCTGATACACCAGCAGTCGTATGGCTGGAAGATCTGGCTAAGACGATCCATCGAAAAGAGAAGCTTCTCGCAGCCATGCTCGCA
The DNA here is from genome assembly GCA_035761525.1 of Nitrospira sp. GTDB lineage: Bacteria > Nitrospirota > Nitrospiria > Nitrospirales > Nitrospiraceae > Nitrospira_C. Next base: position 6,210 of record DASTQY010000435.1, read on the forward strand.
TGCATCGCGCCGGTTCGCCTGATCGAGCGGGTTTGTGGCCAGCGCGTACCACTTTCCATCGATGCTCCGGCGACCATTATCTTCAGCAGCGGCAGTACGGGCGAGCCGAAAGGCGTCGTGCTGTCGCATTACAGCGTGGACGCCAATGCACAGGGCGCGACGCAGGTCCTCCATCTCTATAGACATGAACGAGTCCTTGGAATCCTGCCGTTCTTTCATTCGTTCGGATATTTGGTTTTCTGGTTCGTGATGTTCAACAACGCCGGACTGGTCTTTCATCCCTCT
>DASTQY010000436.1:0-9526 GCA_035761525.1 Nitrospira sp.
TCTCACAAGCCCAGTCCCAGTAATCGCAGTCACGGCCTTCCTCACGCAAGTCTTCAGTCCGCATACTTCGGAACGGGGATTTTTTTGGCTTGAGCCGGCCGCGGAGGAGGCTGCTGTTGGGAGAACTCAGATGAATAGGGATTCATGATCGGGTCGTGGGTGTGTTTTTGCCGGCGTTTCACGAGATCGATGCTTTGCGTGCTGATTTCGAGGCGGTCAACCGCCGACTTTGTCGTCAAAGGGTCGGGAAGACCTTGCAGGGAAAACAACTGATACGCGAGCGTCCAGTCGAGCGAGTCCTTGGCAGCTTCCTTGACGATAAACCGTGCCTGCGGCGAGGCGGTGCCTTTAAAAAGAAGGATCCAGATATTCGATCGGAATGAAGGCGATGCCGGATCAGTAGAAGGACGGAATTCGGGAACAAGAGACGGAACCTGGCTGATGGGTACGGCTGGCGAGAATTCGATGTCCACCAGGCGAACATATAATGTCCGGTTTTCGCTGTCCTCATTGGGGTCCACCGCATAACTGAAGGAATAGCGCACGTCGATCCCATCCCGCTTGAAGGTGTACACGTCCTCGCCGTTCTCCGGTGAAACCAACTTTCTGAAATATTTATCCCAGTCGGTGATCGCGTAGTAACTGAAGACACGCAGAGCGGATTTGCGGTCGCGGACAGCCTGAGGCATGCCCATCTTCTCATGCAATTCCTTCTGCGTGAGCCCCAGGAAACCGTCTTCGAAATAGGGGGCCGCGGATAGCGAAGCAGGGAGCAGGCAGAGGCAGGCCATGAGCCCGAAAGCGCACGTGGCGAAGCGTTGTACATGGTTCCGCAGGAGCAAAGCGCCTCGTCTCCGACCGATGTGCCATCGTATCGGCGGCCCCGGGCCCTGTCAAGGTGGAGTTGTCCAATTGGTTGCCGGGTTGAACCTGAATCAGTATGATGACACGATTCGGGTTTGTCATAGGGAAGGAACGCGACGTGACGCCTGTTGAGCTACTCCTTAAAGAACGCATCCTGATTCTGGATGGAGCCATGGGAACGATGATCCAGCAGCGGAAGCTGGACGAGACCGCCTTTAGAGGGGAACGGTTCCGTGACTGGAAGAAAGACTTGAAAGGGCACAATGATCTGCTCAATTTGACGCAGCCGGCGATCATCGAAGATATCCATCGTCAGTATCTGGAAGCGGGCGCCGATATCGTCGAAACGAACACATTTAACTCCCAGGCGATCTCCCTTTCGGATTACCAGATGCCACAGTTGGCCTATGAACTCTCAAGGTCCGGTGCCGAATGTGCCCGGCGGGCCGTAGTCCAAGTCCAGACTGCTCAACCGGAGCGACGGTGCTTTGTGGCCGGTGCGATTGGACCGACTACCAAGACATCTTCCATTTCGACGGACGTCAACAACCCGGCGGCGCGTGGAGCGACCTACGACGAACTGGTGTCCGCCTATGCCGACCAGGTGCGAGGTTTGTTGGACGGCGGGGCCGACCTGTTGTTGGTGGAGACCATCTTCGACACACTGAATGCAAAGGCAGCCTTCTTTGCCATTCAGCAACTCTTTGCGGCCGGGGCCAAACGCGTACCGATCATGGCCTCGGTGACATTCATTCAAGCGGGGAGCGATCGTGGTGTGACGGGGCAGACGGTGGAGGCGTTTTGGAACTCTATCTCACACGTGCCGCTCCTGAGTGTCGGGATGAACTGCGCCCTGGGTCCAAAGGAGATGCGCCCCCTCATTGAGGAGCTGTCACGAATCGTGCCCCTCTATGTCAGCGCCCATCCGAATGCCGGTCTGCCGAATCCGCTGCTTCCGACGGGCTTTCCCGAGACGCCCGATACGTTGGCGCCGCAACTGCGGGAATGGGCGCAGAACGGGTGGCTGAACATTGTCGGTGGATGCTGCGGGACCACACCCGCTCACATCAAGCTCCTGGTCGAATCGGTTCGCGGGATCCAGCCGCGCCCAATTCCGACAGTGGAGCCGTATACCCGCTTGAGCGGTCTGGAGGCACTCACAATCCGTCCGGATGCCAACTTCGTGAATATCGGAGAGCGGACGAATGTCACCGGATCGCCGGCGTTTGCCAAGCTCATTCTCCAGGGCAATTACGAATCGGCCTTGGCGGTGGCCCGACAACAAGTAGAGGGAGGCGCACAAATCATCGACGTCAACATGGATGAGGGTATGCTGGATTCGAAGGCCGCCATGGAGCGGTTTTTGAGACTGATCGCCTCCGAACCGGATATCTGCAAAGTTCCGATCATGGTCGACAGCTCGAAGTGGGAGGTCTTGGAGACCGGCCTCAAAAACATCCAGGGCAAGGCGGTCGTCAACAGCATCAGTTTGAAAGAAGGCATCCCGAAGTTCATCGAACAGGCGACGTTGGTCCACCGGTATGGAGCCGCCGTCGTCGTGATGGCATTCGATGAAAAAGGACAGGCCGATACCCTGGAACGCAAAATCGAAATTTGCACCAGATCCTACAAGATCCTGACGGAACAAGTTGGTTTCAAACCGGAAGACATTATTTTCGATCCCAATATTCTGACTGTCGCCACCGGCATTGAGGAGCACAACAACTACGCGATCAATTTCATCGAGGCCACGAGGTGGATTAAACAGCATCTGCCAGGAGCGAAGGTCAGCGGGGGCATCAGCAATATCTCGTTTTCCTTCCGAGGAAATAACGTGGTCCGCGAAGCCATGCACGCGGCTTTTCTCTACCATGCCATCCAGGCAGGCCTCGATATGGGCATCGTGAATGCCGGTCAATTAGCCGTCTATGAGGAGATACCGAAGGATTTACTCGAACTTGTAGAGGACGTCCTTTTCAATCGCCGTCCGGACGCCACCGAACGTCTCGTGACCTTTGCGGAAACGGTCAAGCGTCAGGACAAGGCCGTCGTGAAGGATGACGAGTGGCGCAAGGGGACGGTCGAAGAACGCTTGTCGCATGCCCTGGTGAAGGGAATCACCGACTACATTGACCAGGACACAGAAGAGGCTCGCCTGAAATATCCGAAGCCCTTGTCGGTGATCGAAGGTCCGCTCATGGCCGGCATGAACATCGTGGGCGATCTCTTCGGTTCCGGCAAAATGTTCCTCCCGCAAGTGGTTAAAAGCGCCCGCGTGATGAAAAAGGCGGTCGCCTATCTGCTGCCGTTCATGGAGGAGGAGAAGCGGCGGGTTGGTGGATATCGCGCGCAAGGCAAGGTCCTCCTGGCTACGGTCAAGGGAGATGTCCACGACATTGGAAAGAACATCGTCGGGGTAGTCCTGGGGTGCAACAATTATGAGGTGATTGATCTCGGCGTCATGGTGTCATGCGAACACATTCTGGCGGCGGCCCGTGAGCAAAAGGCGGACATTGTCGGGCTCAGCGGCCTTATTACACCGTCGCTGGACGAAATGGTGCATGTGGCCAAGGAGATGACGCGCGAAGGCTTCGATGTGCCGCTCCTCATTGGGGGGGCGACCACCAGTAAAGCCCACACTGCGGTCAAAATCGCGCCGTCCTATGAGCCGTCGGTCATTCATGTGCTCGATGCATCTCGCGCAGTCGGCGTCGTCAGCAGTCTCATGAATCGCGAGCAGAAAACGTCGTTCGTGCAAAAGGTGCGACAGGACTACGATCGTGTGCGGCAGGCTCATCTGACCAGGGAAGTCAGACCTGTGCTCCCGCTCGCAGAGGCACGCGCGCGCCACCTCACGTCCGATTGGCGGGCACTTCATATCCCTGAGCCGGAGTTCCTCGGCATTCGGGTAATTCCCGATCAACCGCTCGTCGATCTCGTGCCGTTCATTGATTGGTCTCCGTTTTTTCATACATGGGAACTCAATGGACGCTATCCGGGCATCTTCGATCATCCGACGATCGGAGCGAGAGCCAAGGAGCTCTTTACCGACGCACAGGGCCTATTGGCACGAATTATCTCGGAGAAATTGTTGCTAGCCAAAGGTGTCTACGGCATCTTCACCGCCTCGTGCATAGGTGACGATATTGAATTGTATACCGACGCCTCGAAGAGTGCCGTCATGACGACCATCCATACATTAAGACAGCAGGCGGTCAAACCTGACGGGCAGGCAAACCTCGCACTGGCTGATTATGTCGCTCCGAAAGAATCCGGACGAACCGACCACGTCGGGGCCTTTGCCGTCACGTCGGGAATCAACCTGGAAGAGCTGTGCAGCCAGTTTGACCGGGACCATGACGACTACAACTCGATCATGGCAAAGGCGCTGGCCGACCGGTTCGCCGAAGCGTTCGCCGAGTTCCTCCATAAGCGGGTGAGATCCGAATGGGGATATGGCCGATCGGAGAATCTGTCGAACGATGATCTGATTCACGAAAAATATCGGGGGATTCGCCCCGCGCCCGGGTATCCGGCGTGCCCTGACCATACCGAGAAGCGGTTGTTGTTCGACCTTCTTCGTGTCGAATCCAATGCCGGCATAACGTTGACAGAAAGCTTCGCCATGCTACCGGCCGCGGCGGTAAGCGGATGGTATTTCGCGCATCCGGACGCGCGCTATTTTGCGGTAGGTAAAATCGGCAGGGACCAGGTTGAGGACTACGCGCGTCGGAAGGAGATGGAGCTCCACATAGTGGAGCGCTGGCTGTCGCCGAACCTTAACTACGAACCCGCGTGATGCTTGCCGGTTAAGAGACTTCCGCGAGGAGCGGCTGCCTGGCCGGTTTGCCAATGGCCGCGGTAAGAGCCGATTTGAGCAGTCTGAATCGATCCTCCGCCCAACGGTTGAAGGCCTCAGAGTCCTGAAAGACCAGATCCCAGGCCTTCGCGGCATCCAGCATCAGCAACTGGTGTGGTTGGCCGCCTTCCGGGAAATACACGACCAGGACGGCGGACTTTCCTGTCAAACTGATATCCACGAAGACATGCACCATTGCGCCGTGCGGGAGTGAGACTTCACGTGAAGCCGCTTCGGCCAGAGGCTGGTATAAGCGGTGAAGGAACTGTGAAGTGACTTCATAGGCATTGCTGGTTCCCAGCAGGCGCGGGTTCGGAGATTCTCCGAAGAGGTTTTCGGTCAGATAAGTTGCCGCCTCCCACGTCGGCATGACCCCCGACGTTACGAGTGCTTCACAAAGGTATGCAATCCAGTTTCTTGTGATACCCGCTTTCTTCACACACAGGGATTTTTTGGCCATGAGCGGCAATCCTTTCGATGCCAACGTGACGGCGTGTCTAACGTGCCTCTTTTCAGAGAACGAACTTGCAACTCATTGGCAGTATAGCTGCGACCGGACCACAGTCAATTAAATGCACTAAACTGACGAAGCGGTGCCGAGACTTGAACGAGGGGAGCGAGGTGAATTTACAACTGGCGTGGAAGGCCTGGCGTAAGGCGGTCCGCGTACTGTTCGTGAATGCGTTTAATATCGCCAAGTGAGGCGAGAAAGACGTCGAGCAACTCAGGATCGAAATGCTCGCCACGGTGTTTGCTCATCAAGTCCACGGCGTGATCGAATCCGAACGCCGGTTTGTACACGCGAGCGGTAGTGAGGGCGTCGAAGGCGTCAGCAATCGAGGCGATTCGGCCTTCGATCGGAATAGCCTCTCCTTTCAACTTCCGTGGATACCCACTTCCATCCCATCGCTCGTGATGCGTCAGCGCAATCGTCGCCGCTACGTTCAAAATCTCAGCGTCGGATCCGGCCAGGATGCGGTAGCCGATTTCCGCATGTTGGGCAATCACGTTGAACTCGTCCTGTGTAAACTTGCCGGGTTTGAGCAACACGTGATCGGGCGTGCCGATTTTCCCAATGTCGTGCATGGGGCTGGCAGTGCGGATCAAGTCACAGCGCTCGGTGGACAATCCGTAGCGGCGTGCGAGCAGTTCACAATAATGACTCATGCGTTGGATATGCTGGGCGGTGGCGCTGTCTCGATATTCTGCCGCGATGGCGAGCCGCTGGATGGTTTCTTCTCGCGACAGCCGTAACTCCTTCTCGCTCCGCTCCAGCCATTCCAACGCCTGTTGCAGTGCCATCGTCCTGGTTCTGACGACGTCCTCGAGATTTTCGCGATGCAGACGGTTCTCCATTTCGAGACGCCGACGGCGTAGAGCATTCGCTACGTTGATAAGGACTTCGTTGGATTCGAATGGTTTGATGATGTAGCCGAATGCCCCCATCTCCAATGCAGCGTTGGCAAGAAGCGGACTGTCCAGCCCCGTCACCATAATCGCTGCCGTGTGAGGATACTGACGAAAGATGTTCCGGACTAGATCCATGCCGGATTCTCCCGGCATGTTGACATCGCACAGCACCAGCGCAAACGGTGTTTCATCCAGCCGTAAGCGGGCCTCTCTGGCATCAGCGGCCAAGACCGTCTCATAACCGTGCGATTGGAGCATGTACCCAAGCAGGCGCCGGATCGGCTCTTCGTCGTCGATGATCAACACTCGCTTGAGATCGAGCAGCGCTTGTCGGGTGGGGCGATCGAGGAGCAACGTCATGGCTCGATGATATCTCGGGTCAATGAGGTCGTTGTGTCGTCGGCATGGGTTTCGATGGTCCCGTTGAGAACTCTAGAACGAGGTGCACCTTTTGTGCCACTAATTAGTGATTTTGCACCGACTTAGGCGGCAGTTTTTTCGTATCGATTTTCTGACCCCACACCCGCGAAAACGTGTGAGTTCGTCATCCGAACTAGTGATAGCATCCGTGCGAAGCCTGCTGGTCCACCATCCAGCCTCTGTACAATCTCGTGGCCACCGGCCAAATTCTGTACGGTAAGGCATACGTATTTTCCTCTGTCTTCCAGTGCAGATCGCATAGCCGTTTCATTGCGATTTGGAAATCGCTTCACTATAATGCCTCAATTTCTTAAGGGAGATTTCATGAACCCAGGAGCGAGTTTGGTACGCGCGGACGGCCGCCGGAGGGAGCAGATCCGCCCCGTCAAAGTGACCAGGAACTTCATCAAGCATGCCGAGGGATCAGTTCTGATCGAGATGGGCGATACAAAGGTCATCTGCACAGCTTCAATTGAGGAAAAAGTGCCTCCTTTTTTGAAAGGAAAAGGGACGGGATGGGTCACCGCTGAATACTCAATGCTGCCGCGCGCCACGCATGACCGCTCACCTCGCGAAGCGGTCAAGGGCAAACAGGGCGGACGGACGCTGGAAATTCAACGACTCGTAGGGCGTGCACTGCGCGCGGTCACGGATATGGCGCAGCTCGGTGAGCGTTCGATTTGGATCGACTGCGACGTCATTCAAGCCGACGGCGGCACGCGTACAGCCTCCATCACCGGGGCCTTTGTCGCGTTAGCGGACGCCATGGCTATCCTCAAGACCCGCGGTGTGATCAAGAAGCGTCCGCTCAACGACTATCTGGCGGCCATCAGCGTGGGCAAGGTTGGCGGAGAAATCCTCGTCGATTTGGCATATACGGAAGATTGCATCGCGGAAGTGGATTTGAATCTGGTGATGACCGGAAAAGGTCAATTCGTCGAGATTCAGGGGACTGCAGAGAAGACGCCATTTGCCAAACAAGATATGGATGCATTTCTTTCACAAGGCTGGGGCGCCATACAAACCCTGACCGCATTGCAGCGGGACCTCATCGGCGCGTTGGAGTAGCGCATGGCCCGTGAACTGGTCCTGGCTACCCGCAATCGACACAAGGGGGAGGAGCTGGCCGCACTGTTGGGCGGATTGGACATTCGCATCCATACAATGGACGAATTCCCTGACGTGCCTGATGTCATCGAAGACGGGGAAACGTGTGAGGCGAACGCGATCAAGAAAGCGCAGTCGATTTCAAAAGCGACCGGTCTCTTGGCTGTCGCGGACGACACGGGGTTAGAAGTGGATGCCTTGGATGGTCGACCCGGTGTATATGCGGCTCGCTATGCAGGAGAAAACGCGACGTACGAAGACAACTGGAAAAAGCTGTTGGGCGAGCTCACCGGTGTCCCCCGCGATCGGCGAACTGCCCGCTTCGTGACAGTCGCCGCCATCGTGTCTCCGGGAGAGACGGTGCAGGTCGTGACCGGTCACCTAGACGGTCTCATCGCCGAGGTACCCGCCGGAGCTCAGGGTTTTGGCTATGACCCGGTCTTTTTCGTGCCACAGCTAGGAAGAACGCTGGCCGAAATGTCGAGCGTCGAAAAAAACAGGATCAGCCATCGCGCGAAAGCCTTTGCACAAGTACGTAACTTGTTGCAGAATAGTCTCTTGCGATCAGTCGGGGCGTAGCGCAGCCCGGTAGCGCGCCTGCTTTGGGAGCAGGATGTCGGAGGTTCAAATCCTCTCGCCCCGACCAATCAAGCTCGCTCGCCCCGGAGCCTATTTCACATTGAGGCGACGGGATAAAACCTCCAATTATCTAGCCCATGCGTGCCGCCCCCTTCCGCCGTCAGCCATCTCGTAATTGCGGCTGAACATACCCGCTTATAGTCATAAGGTCCGGACTCCAGGAGACATTGGCGAGGTGCTTGCGTCGGTTAATGTCATCAGCGCAGGCCTACCCCCCCCCCGTATGATTTTTGATACAAGGGAAAGTTTTTTCGATAGTAGTGCGTTTCCTAGGGCACTCGAGGTGTGAAATTGTTTTACTTTAGCCCTGAGGAGATCGGTCATGCTGCCTGACAACAAGGTTCGGGTGCTTATCGTCGATGACCATTTTATTGTTCGACAGACGTTTCGCTGTATTCTCAAGCACTACCCCAACATTGAAGTGGTCGGTGAGGCAAGCGATGGTGACGAGGCCATTGCGTGCGCAGGAAGATTCCAACCCTCCGTCGTATTGATGGATATGAATATGAAAAAAATGGACGGCATCACCGCGGCTCGGTTAATCAAGACACAATATCCACATGTACTCGTCCTAGGATTTTCGGCCGATACGCAAAATTACAATGTCTATGCGATGCAGCAAGCCGGGGCGTTTGAAGTGTTACAGAAAGAAGATGCCATGAAGGACTTGTATGCGGCGATACAAAGGGGAGTTGCCGCCGTCCAATCGAACGTCGCGTGATTTGCACCCTCGCAGCTCTCTAACCTGCCAATCCTTTTTCGATTCCCGCTGCTCTACGGCCCTCCGTTTGCCACACATGTCAGTGTTCCATCCGCGTGGACGCGTGCAAATGGTTGACGGCTGCCATTATAGGTGTCAAGAAACCACCTATGTAGAAGTCTCTCGTGCCATCCTGTACTGCACGATGGTAGAGACTCCACTATCCAAGGTGGGTGTAATAAACGAAGGAGCGCCGACCGAGATTGGATCTCAAATGTGCACCCGTAGCTCAGTTGTATAGAGCATCAGTCTTCTAAGCTCACCAGAGGGGATAGCCGAAGTCGTTGATGGCCTGGGCAATCCCTTTGTCATTTTAAGGGATTCGCGCATTGTTTCATGCCTTCGATTCTCGTTGTATTTCTTTGTCTCGTTAAGGTCGCTTTAGCACGTTATTCTAAACACCCGAATAACACCTATTTTCACTGCCCCCGGAACTAAATAATCGTGCCTCGCGATACAAATAATTT
>DASTQY010000437.1:0-8741 GCA_035761525.1 Nitrospira sp.
GAGCGCCGGTTTCCAGCCCAAGAATGCGCCGATCATGGCGAGTAATTTGATGTCCCCGCCGCCCATCCCCTCCTTGCCAAACAGGTATGGGCTGGCCCAGGCCAAGGCCCAGAGAATTCCCCCGCCGATCGCCACCCCCAAGAAGGCGTTCACCAAACCAACGGGCAACACCGTGGCCGCGCCAAGCAGCCCAATCGCGATACCGGGAACGGTCACGACATTCGGAATGATTCTGTGAGTCAGGTCCGTGCCTGTTACCACGAGCAACGCCGAGAACAGTGTCGAGTACAGCACCGTCGTCCAGGTTAGGCCGAACGTTGCGAGAATGATCACATATCCGGCAGCATTCGCGGCCTCCACGACTGGATAACGCATGGAGATGGAGCTTCGGCATGTTCGGCATCGCCCCATGAGCCACAGGTAGCTGAACAGCGGAATGTTATCGTAATACTCGATGGCCGTTCCGCAGGAAGGGCAGTGAGAGCCGGGCCACACGATGGATTCGCACCGGGGCAGTCGATGAATGCAGACGTTAAGAAAGCTGCCGATGAGAGCGCCGAATCCCGCCGCAACCAGGTAGGAAATTCCGTCAATCATGATGCACGTCGTTAACTTGCACGTACCGACCAATCCGTACGTGCAACAATTGAATACGTACTTGTACTAGGGCCATTGTGCATTGGTTTACATGACTTAGAGGACTTTCTATAATTTCCAGCACGCAGCGAACGTTCTCCGGAAGCGGCGCCCCTGGCTGCAGTATAGCGTAATGGATCTGCGATCAAAGGAGAACATGAAACATGGCACGTATCGCAAGAATGAAATCCCGGACGTCTTTGGCCGATGTCGCCCCACCGCCGCGAAAAAAGAGACCGGAGTCGTTAACGAGCCGGGAGCAGGAAATTTTGGAGCTCATATGGGCCGGATTCAAGAATAAGGAAATCGGTCAACGGCTCAAAATCAGCGTAAAAACCGTCGAAGCCCATCGCGCCAACATGATGAAGAAAATGCGCGTATCCAATACCGCACAGCTCCTCAAGACAGCCATTCAGGGCAACATCATTCGGGTTCGATAGGTCGTTGGATGAGTGCCGTAGCACGTCGCTGCCGCACCGCTTCAAAAAGCGTCACGGCGACGGCGGCGGACACGTTTAGGGATTCCACCTTTCCCTTCATCGGGATGCGAACGCGACCATCGCATTCCTGCAAGACGCCATGCCGGATGCCTCCCCCTTCTCCGCCGAATACAAAGGCGATCGGCCCGGTCATGTCGATGGTGGTCACATCGGTCGGAGCAGAAGGTTCCACGCCATACACCCAGACACCGTCCCCTTTCAGCTCTTCAATCAACCTGGATAGATTGACGACCCGGGCCACCCGCATGTGGTCCAACGCTCCTGCCGACACTTTTGCCACAACCGGCGTCAACCCCACCGCCCGACGTTCGGGAATGAAGATGCCGTGGACGCCAGCCGCCTCGGCGGTCCGCAACACCGCCCCGAGATTGTGGGGATCGTGAACCCCGTCGAGGATGACAAGAAACGGCGGCTCATCAACGCGGCGGGCATGCTCGAGAATTTCATCGGTGCTGCAGTAGGCCTTGGCCGCGATGAAGGCGATGATGCCTTGATGCCTCTGGTCGGGGACTAAGCGGTCGAAAGCGGCTGGCGGTTCGATATGAACCGGAATATGTTGGCTCCTCGCTTGTTGGACCAGATCGGCAAATTGGCGGTCGGTTCGCAGCACGAGGAGACGCTGGAGCGGACGAGTCCCCGCTCGCAAGGCTTCACGGACGGCGTGGAGCCCGTACAGGAGCTCCGGCTGATCAACGTTTCCAGCGGCTGGTGCCGTCGGGTTTGTCCTCGACGATGATGCCTTGAGCCGCGAGAGATTTCCTGATTTCATCAGCTTTGGCGAAGTCCTTTTTCTTTCGGGCCTCAAGTCGTTGGGCGATTCTTTCTTCAATTTCTTTGACAGATAATGGCTCCATCTTGACGACGCTGACAACATGCTCATCGATACCGACCGACGAAATATCTGAAGCCGAGACGGCGCTTACCTTCAACGGCTTGAACTGCCATTGTCCAGGTTCCAACTGAAATAGTCCCAAGACGGCTCCGAATTCTCTAAATGCAGCACGGGCCCGCTTACGAGTTTCTGAAGGCCATCCTTCAAACCGTATATTTACGTTCGTCCGCAAATTCTGCAACACAGCAAGCGCCATAGGGGTGTTGAGATCATCATCAAGTTTCTGGCGATAGACCTCTCTGGCGCGATCAATAATTGTTCTCACCTCCTCGTCAAAGGCTGTCCCCTGTTCGCCTTCCTCCAGCCTCTTGAACAGATCATAGAAGCCATCGAGCGCATTCTTCGCTTCGTGCAGGCTTTGATTGGAAAAATCCAACGGCCCCCGGTAATGAGTGGAAAGGAGCAAATATCGCAGCGTTTCCGCGACCACCACTTCAGGCCATTGCTGCATCTCTTTCTCAAAGATCTCTCGGATGGTAAAATAGTTCCCCAGGGATTTCGACATTTTCTCCTGGTTGATCTGCACAAAGCCGTTGTGAATCCAGTAATGGGCGAATTCCTTGCCAGTCGCACCGGAGGATTGCGCAATTTCATTCTCATGATGCGGAAAAATTAAATCCATGCCGCCACCATGGATATCGAAGGTCTCACCCAGATGTTTGATCGACATCGCTGAGCACTCAATATGCCATCCGGGACGGCCCGCCCCCCAAGGGCTAACCCATGAGGGTTCGCCAGGCTTGCTGTTCTTCCAGAGCGCAAAGTCCATGGGATGCCGTTTCCGCTGATCCACATCCACCCGCGCACCGGCCTGCAGCTCCTCAAGTCTGCGTTTGGAAAGGCGCCCATAAGCTGGATATTTGTCGACCTGGAAATACACATCCCCGTCCAATGTATAAGCCAGTCCTTTTTCGATCAGCCTTTCCGTGATCGCAATGATCTCTGGCATGTGCTCAGTCGCTCTCGGTTCCTTCGACGCGGGCTTTATTCCCAATTTGCTCATGTCTTCATAGTAGGCGTCGATGAATTTGCTCGTAATCAGATCACAAGAGACGCCCTGCTCATTCGCTCGCTTGATGATCTTGTCATCCACATCCGTAAAATTCTTGACGAAGGTGACCTTGTAGCCGCTGTATTCCAAGTAGCGTCTGAGCATGTCGAAGACCAGCGCGCTGCGCGCGTGTCCGATGTGGCAGTAGTCGTACACGGTTACGCCACAGACATACATCCGTACATGCTTCGGATCGATCGGCCGGAATTCCTCCTGCCTCATCGTCAGCGTATTAAACAGCGTCAGCATGACATCCTACGAGCCGGGGGTTTCTGTACGTCGGGGCCAATGTGACCAGAGAAAATACCCGGCGGCCAGCGCCAGGCAGAGACCTATGACGATGTCGAACCGGTGAAAGTACTCACGCAGTTGTTCCCATTGTTCGCCCATTTTCACCCCGACATAGGCAAGGGCATAACACCAAGGAATCGAGCCGATGAACGTGAAGATAACAAAGCGGGGAAAGTTCATGCGGGCGATGCCGGCGGGCAGCGAAATGAACGTACGCACCACCGGCAGCATACGGCTGAAGAAGACGGCCGCTTCTCCGTATTTTAAGAACCAGCGGTCAGCCGTCTCCAAATCACGATGCGAAAGGAGCATATACGGCCCGTAGCGTTCGACAAACGGCCGCCCGCCCCGCACCCCTGCATAATAGGCAAGGATCGACCCCACCACATTTCCGACGGCACCGGCAAGGGTGACACCCAGCATCGTGAACTGGCCGGTTGTGACGAGATAACCGGAAAACGGCATGATGATCTCGCTCGGGAGTGGAATACAGGCGCTTTCGATGGCCATCGTCACCAGAATGCCGGTGTAGCCCCAGGCAGAAATGGTACTGATCACGAATCGGCTCAGGATCGTGATGATCGCTTCGATAATCCCCATGCCTACCGCTTCGCCGTTCGTACGCGGCTCTTCAGGGACACGGGTCGGCGTCTCTGTCCCCCCTGGATGACCGGTCCCCAACTTCTCAACCGATCGAGAACCTCATAGTGGGTGCTATCGAGGTGGAGCGGGGTGAGCGAAACAGCACCTTCCTCGATCGCTTCGTGGTCGGCATCTTTGCTTCGACTCCATGAGACGCGCGTTCCGGCTATCCAGTAGTAGGTCTTGCCGTGAGGGTCGACCTTCTGGATGATAGGATTGTCGAATCGCCGGCGGCTCAAACACGTCACGCGGACACCGGTGATCGATCCCACGACACGATCCGGCACATTCAGGTTGATGAGTGTTTCTTCCGGTAAGCCGCGTTGCAAAATCAAGCGCGCGACACGTCGCGCATAGTGCGCTCCCGTGACGAAATGAAATTGCTCGCGCCCTTCTTGGGAGACCGCCATCGATGGCACTCCGAGAATCGTCCCTTCCACGGCGGCCGATACCGTCCCTGAATACAAGACGTCGTCACCGAGGTTGACCCCCTTGTTGATGCCGGAGACCAAGAGGTGGGGCCGCCTCGGCAGGATGTTCAGGAGGGCCAAGTTGACGCAATCGACCGGCGTCCCGTTGATGGCATACACGCGTTTGGTCATTTCGTGAACACGGAGCGGTTTGTGCAATGTCACGGCATGAGCGACAGCCGTACGTTCCCGGTCGGGAGCGACGACCCACACCTCGCCCAGCCGGCCTAAGGCTTTCGCGAGGATCGTCAGCCCGGCGGAATGTATTCCGTCGTCGTTTGTGACCAGAATCAACGGTGAATTGGGCTCAGACATAAAAAAAGCTGCGCGGGGCAGCTTCCTGGCTTGAGATGATTGACCGGCGAGCCCAGTGACTCAGTCTACTCTATTAACGCTCAACATCCACTTCAAAAATTTTTGGTCGGGGCGAGCCGATTTGAACGGCCGACCACTCGCACCCCAAGCGAGTACGCTACCGGGCTGCGCCACGCCCCGACTGAATTTTTGTTTCTACGCCGGCCACATTCTCGCCTTGAAGCCGGCCGGATTGCAACCTCTCCCTCAACCGGCCGTGTTGTTGAACAGGTGCAAACAGTGGCGGCATGTGAACATTGTCAAGGTGTCATCACGGCGTCGTTACGAATGCGACTCGAGGATTTTCAGGATGGCCTGAAGATTTCCCCGTAATTTTTGGGCTAATTCTTTCGGCTTCATCCGCTGGGCGGTGACACGACCACGGCGCGCCCAGTATCGTTTCACGCCTTCCAGTGTATACCCTTCCTCGTAGAGCATCCGTTTGATTTCCAGTACCGTCTCGACATCACGCCGTACATAGAGTCGCTGGTTCCCTCGGCTTTTCTTGGGCTTGAGAAATGGAAATTGTGATTCCCAGAACCTTAGCACATAGGCCGGGAGTTTCGTCACCTGGCTGACTTCGCCGATTTTATAGAAAACTTTGCTGCCGAGCCTGGGCTCATTCCCCATGGACCGGTCCTCGTGGCAGGAGTGGCTTTAGGTGTGATGCTGTTACGAGTTGACGTACTTTTTGAATACTTGACTGGGACGGAAGGTCACGACTCGGCGGGGCGTGATGCCGATTTCCTCACCGGTTCGTGGGTTCCGGCCTTTCCTGGCACCTTTGCTTCTGACGACAAAGTTGCCGAAGCCTGCAATCTTGACGGAATCTCCCTTTTGTAACACGGCCTTCAGCATGTTCAGCACGAGTTCGACGATATCAGCAGCTTCGTTTTTCGAAATGCCCACTTGTTTGTATATTTCGTTTGCGATATCAGCCTTTCTCATGCCCCCTCCCCCTTGCTGCCAACGTGCACTCCCGTCGACAAGAGTGTCTGCCCCCTCACGCAGGGGTCAGTTTTACCATAAGTTACGTGAGGTTAGATAGGCTGTCAAGGACTTATTCTTGGAGAGATTCAGCGGCTAACGTTCTGAAGCCAACAGTTTGTATTCGATGCTGTCTGCGAGAGCCTGCCAGCTAGCCTCCATAATATTCTCGGAGACGCCAACGGTCCCCCACTTGTCCTTGTGATCGCCTGATTCGATCAGAACCCTGACTTTTGAACCGGTTCCGCGACTGGCTGAAAGGACCCGGACTTTATAATCAATCAATCTGACCTCTCGGAGTTGGGGGTAAAACTTCTCCAAGGCCTTTCGGAGCGCGTGGTCCAAGGCATTGACAGGGCCTGCGCCTGCCGCCGCAGCGTGCTCAGTCACATCTCCGACTTTCACCATCACGGTTGCTTCTGAACCTGAGTGACCAAGATCTTGTTTTTTCTCAACAATTACCCTGAACCCGAGCAACTGGAAGGACGGCTTGTGCGCTCCCATGGCTTTGCGCATCAGCAGTTCGAAAGATCCTTCGGCTCCCTCAAACTGATACCCTTCGTTTTCCCGCTCTTTGAGCGTGGCCATGAGTTCCTGGACCTTCGAATCATTCTTATCCAGCTTGATCCCGTAAGCCTCGACTTTTTCAACCAGTCCGCTGCGACCCGCGTTGTCTGACACCAACACGCGTTGCCGATTGCCCACGAGAGCTGGGACCACGTGTTCGTACGTGGCAGGATTCTTAAGCACCGCATGGATATGCACGCCACCCTTGTGGGCAAAGGCCGAATCGCCGACATACGGTTGGTGCTTGTTAGGCATCAAGTTGGCAATTTCCGTCACGAAGCCGGATACCTCCTTCAAGTGGTGTAACCGATCGCCCAACGCAGGCCGCTTCATCTTCAATTCAAGATTGGGAATGATCGAGCACAAATTCGCATTGCCGCATCGTTCGCCGATGCCGTTGATCGTGCCCTGTACTTGTACGACTCCACTCTCGAGCGCCACCAGGGAATTAGCCACGGCCATGTCGCAATCGTTGTGCGCATGAATGCCCAACGGAACCCGGCACTCGCCCTGGACTATACGACAAATGTCCTTGATCTCCCAGGGCATGGTGCCGCCGTTCGTATCGCACAGAATCACGCGTTCGGCACCGGCCGCCACCGCACGTTTTATTGTCTCCAGGGCATAGTCTGGATTTGTCTTATAGCCATCGAAGAAGTGCTCGGCGTCGTAAAACACTCGTCGGTGCTTTGACCGCAAATACCCGATGGAATCGCTGATGATTTCGAGATTGGCGGCGAGCGCGATGCCTAGGGCATCGGTCACGTGCAACGACCAACTCTTTCCAAACAGCGTAATGACTTTGGTTTCGGCGCCGAGGAGCGCCTGGATGTTGGCGTCTTTCTCTACAGGATTGCTGGCCTTCCTCGTGGAACCGAACGCCACGACAGTCGCCTGCTTGAGCGGCGTTTCTTTGATCACCCGGAAGAACTCAATGTCTTTCGGATTGGCGCCGGGCCAACCGCCCTCGATGAAGTGGACGCCGAGGTCGTCCAACCGCTGGGCGACCATCACTTTGTCGTCGGCGGAAAACGTGACGTCTTCAGCCTGTGCTCCGTCGCGCAGCGTGGTATCGTAGATTTCCAATGGGCCGGAGACCGCTTTCGTGGCCGGTTTTTTCGGGACCGAGGATTTTCGAACGGAATGCGGCACTTGTTTAGCCATGGCGAAGAGGGTACCAGGAGCGGGCCAGGCCTGTCGAGGGTCTGCGGGGTGTTATTTGCCGACGGTGCTTTGATCCAGTCCGAACGCGGCATGGAGCGCGCGCATTGCCAATTCCATGTACTTCTCGTCGATCACACAGGAGATCTTAATCTCGGACGTGCTGATCATCATGATGTTGACCCCTTCATGCGACAGCACATCGAACATTTTGGCAGCCACCCCCGAATGCGAGCGCATGCCCACGCCGACCAGGGAAACCTTGGCAATCGCTTCGGTCACGGAGACCGACTTGGCGCCGATGTCTTTTGCCGTCTCCTCGATGATCGGCATGGCCTTCTTGACGTCGACGCGAGGAATCGTGAACGAAAAATCGGTCAGGGATTCATGGCTAACGTTCTGAATGATCATGTCGACCAAGATATTCGCCTTGGCGACCGGACCTAACAGCCGCGCGGCGATACCCGGCCTATCCGGCACGCCGACCAGCGTAATTTTTGCCTGATTGCGGTCGCCGGTGATGCCGGAAACAGCGACGGCCTCCATGTCTGCGTCTTCGCGTTTCACAAGCGTCCCCTTTCCTTCCTTGAAACTGGAGTTGACCTCAAGCGGTACGTTGTATTTGGCCGCAAACTCAACTGAACGGCTTTGCAGGACTTTCGCGCCGAGACTGGCCATCTCTAGCATTTCTTCATACGCGATCCTATTGATACGTCTCGCGGAGGGAACAATATTGGGATCCGCCGTATAGACGCCGTCCACATCCGTAAAGATGACGCATCGATCGGCCTTCAACGCTCCGGCAAGCGCGACCGCCGTCAAATCCGACCCGCCGCGGCCCAACGTCGTGACGTCGGAGTGCTCATTGATCCCTTGAAAACCTGCCACCACGGGAATGACTCCACGGGACAGGGCGTCGCGAATCCGCTCCGCAGCGACCCTGGTGATCCGCGCCCTTGTATGGGCACTGTCGGTCATGATGCCGACTTGGCGTCCCGTAAACGAACGGGCGTCCAGCCCGCGCCCGCGCAACTCCATCGCCAGCAGCGCGATGGTCACTCGCTCGCCTGTGGAGAGCAGCATGTCCAGTTCACGTTCATCCGGGAGTGCCGCCACGTCATGGGCGAGTTTCATCAACCGATCCGTCTCTCCGCTCATGGCCGAGAGCACGACGATAACCTTGTTGCCGT
>DASTQY010000438.1:0-5908 GCA_035761525.1 Nitrospira sp.
CGTCTCCCACAGCGGTTTCCCAAGTCGAGGGATGTCTTTCGCAAGTATGGACAATACTCTCTCTTTGTCCATTAACCTCGGCGCATTCCTCAAGCTGAATAACGTCTCGTACGAGATGCGACTCTGAAACGGAGCAAGGTAATGCGATTGTCCGATGTTATACGTCGTTGGAAGTTTCGCCTCAGGCGGAAGCTGCAAAAAGGATCTCAACGGCGCGTCTTGGATGTCGGATCCGGTCATCGCCCGCACGAGGATGCTACCCACTTGGTTGACCTCCTTCCCGAGGACAATTCAGAGCGCGGGAAACCGATACAAGATTTGGGCCTTCCCCTCCTGGTGGCCACGGTTGAATCCCTGCCGTTCAAAGACAAGACGTTTGACTACGTCTATGCCTCCCATGTGTTGGAGCATACCCAGGACCCTGCCTCCGCGTGCAAAGAACTCATGCGCATTGCACGGGCCGGCTACATCGAAACGCCAAGTCCGTTCTATGAGCAGGGATACAATTTTCCTCATGCGGAGCGCGGTTGGTCGTTCCACCGGTGGTTCGTCTATTTGGGCGAAGGCGACACGCTCACATTCGAACCCAAGACGGCCAAGTCGATTGACGATTTTTGCCATTGCCGTCATGGACAATTCATCAGGCGAATATACGGTTCCCTGAAGGATCTCAACCAGCTGCAGGGTGTGCTTCCCCGGCAATGTAGCTATACGGTGCTGCATTGGAAGGATGAGTTCAAATTCGCCGTCAAGCTGGAGGGGGCAGGTACGCCATGTTGAGCGTAATCGTCGCCGTCCACAATCAGATCGGGCACAATCGACTGTTTCTCAAAGGCATTCGCCAATACACGACCGGTGCCTATGAAGTGGTGGTCATCGACAATCATTCCACCGACGGCTCGGCTGAGTTTTTTGAATCGGAAGGATGCCGGGTCATACGAAACACTGCGAATCTGTGCTATCCCGAATCCATGAATCTCGGGACACGAAATTCGAGCGGGGCCTACGTGTGCCATATCAACAACGATCTGTATGTCGGACCGAATTGGAACGGACGGCTGATCGAGGCAATGGAGCGCTTCAGTCTGGACGCCATCACGCCCTTAGGCTTGGAAATGATGCCGACGCCGGCGCTGACGGATTGGATACAGGCACGCTGGGCAACGATCGGGCAAGGCCGTCTCTCATCCGGAAAGAGCGAGGGCCAACTCCACGCGAAGATTCGTGCGATGTACGGCGACTGGGAAGCGTTCTGCAGCCAGGTCTATCTGAGTTTCTCAGAGGTCATCTTCGATGGGCTCAACGGCTCCTGCGTTATGCTTCGGCGTTCCACCCTCGAGAAAATCGGATTGTTGGACGAACGAGTTCAGGCGGCGGATTGGGACTTGTATTACACCCTTCGAAAACGTGAAGAGGAGCTGGGGGATGTCCGACGCTGCAAAATTTTCGGAGGCTGCTACGTCCATCACTTCATTCGAGCAACCATCAAAGGAAGACGAGAGCCTTTTGCCTGTACGCACCCGCGGCTGTCGATCCATGATAAATGGTCGAGAGAAGAGCAGGAACGATTGTGGTACAAGTCCAATTATTTTCAGCCGATTTCTGGCCGGCGTTCGTTTCGGGATCTCCTGCGTCGACACGTCGGCAAGCCATTCGAGAAATTGGCGAGGGAGTGGCAGCGGGCCGTGTCCTGGCGCTGGCTGTATGTGCAGCCTGAAAAGATCGTCGAGTTGCACCGCCGCCAAATTCAGGTTCTCGGCACCGGGGCCTGGCAGAGAGGCGAGTCATCCTCGTGAGCGCAGCCCCGTCCTTGGCCTGTATTCTGATCGCGAAGAACGAAGCCGGGAATATAGTAGACTGCCTCGCCTCGGTCGCCTGGGCCGACGAGCGGATCGTTATAGATGCCGAAAGCAGTGACCGCACGGCCGAACTTTCGCGTGCCGCCGGCGCAAGGGTGATCGTACGACCATGGCCGGGTTTTGGCGCGCAAAAAAACTACGGCATAGATCAGGTCGGTACCGAATGGATTCTGATCCTGGATGCGGATGAGCGGGTGCCGCCGGCTTTGCGCGATGAACTCTTGGAGCGGATCGGCCACTGGAAAGCAGGGGAACCCGTGGCGTTTGAAATCCCGCGCAGGAATTTCTTTTACGGAGAATGGGTGCGCCATGCCGGTGTCTATCCCGATTACCAGATCCGCCTCTTCCGACGAGGTTACGCCAGGTATAACGACGTCCCCGTGCATGAGAATCTGATCGTCCAAGGACCGATTGGAAAACTGGCGAGTCCGTTTGACCACTTCACCGAGCGCCGCATCCGGGACCATTTTCGAAAGTTTGGCCATTACACGACACTGGCGGCCCAGGAGAAAGCCAGCAGAGTTCGCCGTGTGGGAGTCTCGGACCTGCTCTTCCGGCCGCTTGTCGTCTTCGTAAAAAGTTATGTGCTCAAGCGGGGCTATCTTGACGGCATACGCGGTCTAATCGTGTCCGTCTTTGCAGGCATGTACACGTTCGTCAAGTATGCCAAGTTGTGGGACATGACCCGACCTTCAATGGGCGTTCGGGATGCCCGCTAGTGGCCCGACCAATCCTGTATATCCATGGGGTCGCTGCCGTGGGCGGGGCGGAACGTGATCTGCTGGCCATACTTCGGGCACTCGACAGACCCGACTGGGAACCGCATGTCGCTTGTCCCTCTGAGGGACAGTTCTCAAATCTCATGGGTCAAGCCGGCGTCGTGCTTCATCCGATGGTTCTCCCGCCTTGGCGCAAATGGTTTTCGCCGTTCGTCCGGTGGTTGGCAGTCAACAAGCTTCGGATCTTGCTTGAGCAGCTCAAGCCTGCGCTGATCCACGTGAATGATATCTGGTGGGTGCCTCAGACCCTCGAAGCGGTCCGCGGCCGTCCCGATCTTCGAATACCGGTCGTGGCGCATGTCCGTCAAGAAATCGAGCCGGAAAAGGTCGGACGATATCGCCTCCAGGAACTGGACGCCGTGATCGCGATTTCGCGGCACGTCGAACGGGCGTTGATCGCCGGCGGCGTCGACCAGCGGACCGTCCGGACGATTTATAGCGGAATAGATCGGGTCAGAAGCGGTGGTGAAATGCTCGAGCGAACAACAATCTACCGCTCAGTCGGTTTGCCCGACGAAGCCGTCTTGTTGGGAACGGTAGCGCATCTGTTTCCGCGCAAGGGGTATGACGTCATGCTTAAGGCACTGCCGAGTATCATACGGACTGTACCGGCGGTGCACTATGTGGTCATTGGCACAGGCGACGGGGGCTATGAACAGAGGTTGCGAGAGTTGTCGGCCGAACTCGGGATTTCAGACCACGTCCATTTCGTCGGATTTCAGCAGGATGTGAATCCGTTCCTGGAAGCGATGTCCCTATATGTCCATCCGGCGCGCATGGAAGGTTTTGGCATTGCAGTCGTGGAAGCTCTCGCTGCGGGAAAAGCCGTTGTCGCGACGAATGTGGGTGGGCTTCCCGAGGTTGTCGAGGAGGGAGACACCGGACTCTTGGTCGCGCCGGATGATTCCCAAGCATTGACTGCTGCGGTGCTGTCTCTACTGCGTGATGACGGTCGGAGAAGGGCCATGGGCGAGCGAGCCGTGAAATGGGTCCGCGAGCGATTCGATCTGCGAGCGTCCGTGAGAGCGATGGAACGGTTCTATCAGGATGTGCTCTCAGCGCACCGGAACCGAACATGAGGATCGGCATCGATGCCAGTCCAGTTGCGGGCGATAGGGGAGGGGTGGGTTGGCATACCTACTATTTGCTGCGAGCCATGTTGGCCGCTCCTTCGGAGGCTCGCTTCGTGGGATACATGAGACCGGGCACCAGTCCACCATCCGAGGCCTCCCAGTGGACGGGCGTAGAACGTCTTGAGTGGGTGACGGCTTCGAAGTGGGCCATGACCGGGCGAGGAACAGCCGATCGGTTGGATCTGTACCATGGGACGAATTTTCGCATGCATACGGTGGGGCGGTTTGGCGGCATCGTTACGATTCATGATCTGTGGCTCGAACGATTTCCTGAGTATTCGTCCAAATTGCTCGGCCAGAGATTGTCGTCATACAAAACGAAGCGAATCGCACGGCGCGCAAAAAAAGTTGTAACCGTTTCCCAGTTTTCGGCGCGGGAATTGATATCTGTGTACGGTCTGTCTGAACAACACATTGTAGTCATCCCGAATGGTGTCTCCGAAGAATTTAGCCCGCGACATAACGCGGCGGAGATGAGCGTCTTGAAACAGCGCATGGGGTTGAAAACTGATCGGTTTATCCTATTTGTCGGAGGCGCAGATCCACGAAAGAACCATCGAAAGGTCCTCGAGGCCGCTTCACTCATTCGAACACATCTGGATGGTCGAACGGTTCTGCTTGTCGGTTCACCGACGCATCCATTCGGGTCGTATGAACGGACGGCTGCTTCATACGGATTGACTGCTCACGTCCTGTGTCCTGGGCGATTATCGAGAGAGGATTTGCGGTTGCTCTACTCCTATGCCGATCTCTTTGTGTTTCCATCCCTGTATGAGGGCTTCGGTATGCCGGTGTTAGAGGCCATGGCGTGCGGTGCGCCCGTCATCACATCCAACGACACTGCTCTGGGCGAGGTGGCCGGCGACGCAGCGGTGGTCATCGATCCGCATGATGCACGGGCATTAGCCAACTCCATGGTCCAGGTGTTGGAGAACGACAGCTACCGCATCTCACTGAGAGAGAAGGGTTTTCTTCGAGTACAGGACTACCGCTGGTCCCATGTGGCCGCGCGGACCCTGTCGTTATACTCGTCGCTCTGCCGGTAGAATTGGCCGCATGGCACCGCACAACATTCTAACCATCAAATTGCGCTATCTGGGTGATGTGCTGCTGGCGACGCCGACATGGCACGCCCTGAAAGCAGCTTATCCGGGAGCCAGGTTGACCGTGGTCGTGAATCGGGGGACGGAGGATATTCTACTGTCCAATCCTCATGTCGATGAGGTCCTTTCACTGGAGCGCGGTTCACTTATGCAGCAGTACCGTTTCATTGCGAATATCCGACGACGTCGCTTCGACACGGTCGTGGATTTGACCGACGGCGACCGGGCGGCATTGCTCACGTGGATCAGCGGCGCACGCGTGCGCATCGGCTTTAATGCGGAGCACCGGTGGACCGGACGCTGTTACACGCGTGTCATCACAAGCGACGCAGGCGCTCATCGAATCGAACGCGATTTGTCGGCCCTGGCCCCGCTGGCTATTCCCGTCATCGAACGCATCCCGAGAATGTGGTTGGCAGAGGAAGATGACGCAGCGGCAGACGATCTCCTTCGACGTCTCGGTGTGCGATCGGACAGGCCGTGGGTAGTCATCCAACCGGGCGCTCGTTATTGGTTTAAAGCCTGGCCGTCAGAGCGCTTTGCCGAGCTCGCCGACCGAGTGGTCGACCGGTATGGATGTCAGGTGTTGGTGGCTGGCAGCCCAGAAGAGGCGGCGTTGGCGCAGACGGTCGTGATACAGGCGAAGCAGCGGTTGATCTCCATCGCCGGTCTGTCACGTGTCAGGACGCTGGCAGCGCTGCTGAAACGGTCGGCGTTGTTCGTCGGTAACGACACGGGGGCCATGCATATTGCCGCAGCAGTGGGAACGCCAGTGGTGGGACTGTTCGGGCCCTCGAATCCTATGGAATGGGGACCACGGGGCGGCCCCACGGAAGTGATTTACAAAGGTCTTGATTGCCGAGAGTGTTTTCATCCAACCTGCCGACGGGGGGAGCAAAACTGCATGAAGCTCATCAGTGTGAGCGAAGTGATGGCGGCTGCAGAGCGATTGCTGACACACGGACTACGCTGAAAGGCATTAGGCTCGCGGGAGGGTATTGGTGGGCGCGATTCTTGACATCGGTTGTGGAGCG
>DASTQY010000439.1:0-5880 GCA_035761525.1 Nitrospira sp.
CCACCATCTGCGGCTCGATCTTTTTGGTCTTCAGCAAATCGAGGACACTGCCTCCGGGAAACTCCTCAGACTTGCCGTTGATTTTTACCTGCATGGATCTCCTAACTTGGCCCAGGAATTAAGGAATTCGGACAGAGTAACAAAGTGGCTTTCGGCTTGTCAAGGCGACGACCGCTCGCGAGCGTTGGCTTGACTTTGCGCTTGGACCGCCGCCACTATGCCGGTTCCCTGGAGGGATGTTGGCATGTGGAAACGCAACTTTATGTTTCGCGCCGCGGATGCGACGCCGCTGAACGAGTCCGAAAACGAGCTGTTTCACGAAACCGATCCAGCCATGGACAGCGCCGGCCTACAGTTAGAGAAGTTTTTGTCCGTTTGGATTCAAGGGGACGGCGATGACGAGCACCCGGTCGCCTTTACGAACATGTATGTACGGACTGCCACCCTGGATTTCGAGAAGCGCGTCGGATTCCTCCAGCCTTTACAGGGGCGTACGCATCAAATCAAACAACTGCTCACGCCGGCTCAAAAATCTTATCTGCGCACATGGCTTTCGTCTGCTGCTCCTCGAGCCTGGGAAGCCGCGGACGAGCATTTTAAGATGCTGCTTGACTTGGAATGATCCCGCCCGACGTCCATGTCTTCGTCCCGTGTCGGAGCGTCCACTACGCCCTCGCATCCGTGCTTTGCCTTGCGCTGGCACTTCCCGGTGGCGTCGAGGGTGCCGGCGTCGAAGTGCTGTATGCGCCGGACGATGCCCCCCTGGATCGTGTCGTCACACTGTATCAGCAGGCCAAACACTATATCTATGTTTCCGTGTATGGATTGACGTATCCGCGCGCCGTGGAAGCCTTGGTTGCAGCCAAGAAGCGCGGCGTGGATGTACGAATGTTAACCGATCAGGAGCGCACACAGGAATTTAAGCAACACAGCGCGCTGCAGACCTTGAAATTGGCTGGCATTCCGGTCCGTGTCAATCAGCACGAAGGCCTCATGCATCTTAAACAGGTGGTCATCGACGACGAAATCAACACATCGGGCTCCATGAACCACACGACCAGCGGTAACCTGTACAATGACGAGAGGATGGACATCATCACCGATCGCATCCTCTCCCAAAAAGCCAGAGACCACTTCTTGTCCATGTGGAACGATCGCGCCAGATTTATTGACTGGAAATAGAGAGGAACATGCAGGGTCAGGTGGCAAGCGATGATTGAAGTGACGGACGTGGCGATCGTCGGAGCGGGAGGCGGCGGAGCCGTGTTGGCGCTCGCTCTGGCTCAAAAAGGCATCCACACAATTGTCCTGGACCAGGCGTCCGGGCCGCCACGCGGATTGCGCGGGGAGATCCTGCAGCCGAATGGACAGCAGGTACTCGATGAACTTGGGGTTCTACGATCACTGCCGGCAGATGCGGTGCGGTCGGTTAAAACATTTCACTTCTGTCGTGCCGGCGGCACAAGATTGTGTTCGATCGATTATGGTGCCCTTCCTCCTCCCTATAATCAGGCCATTGTGACGTTACCGAACGTTGCGCACCAAGCAATCGTTGATGCGTTGCACACACAGGCCACGGTCAGCCTCCGCTATGACACGTCGTTCGTCGGGCTGCGGACAGAGCGCAACCGAGTGGTTGGACTCACCGTTCAAGGACCACAGGGACCTTACCCGATCAAAGCCAAACTCGTCGTGGGGGCCGACGGGGCGTTTTCCAGGGTCCGCGAGGCGCTCAAGATTCCGGCTGAGTTGCATTTGTATCCGGAAGGCTATTTGATCGCCATTCTCGAGTCACAGGAGCCGGTATCAGAGGCGTTTTATTATGTCGGTCATAAAGAAATCCTCGGCTTGTTTCCCGCGACCGGCAACATGGTCTACCTGTTCTATATGATCCCCAGCGGGTCGTATGAGGCTCTCAAAGGCAGCAGTACGAGTTCCTTGCACGCTCGCTGGACCGCCATCGCACCGCAGTTTCGGGCGTTATTTGAACGCCTGTCCGACTGGAAGCAGACCGCCTACATGCCGACGGGCAGAGTCCGTGCTGCCACTTGGGTTGCTGATGGAGCGGTGTTGATCGGCGATGCGGCACATGCCATGAATCCGCACGCCTCTCAGGGAAGAATGCAGGCCATGGTCGATGCGATGACGCTTGCCGAGCTCTTGCCCTCGTGCCTCGCCGATGGGGACTGTTCCGCGGGCCGCTTACAGGTCTATGAAACAGCGCGGAGGCCACAGGTCACGATGTTACAGCGTCTCGCTGATCAGCAGGTCTTCTACTGGAACACCGGAAACCCGTTGATCGCCTATTTACGGGATCGAGTATTTCGTACGTTGGATCGCAATTCGCGACTGCGGTACCAAGTACTTTCAACAACGGCCGGGTTACGCCAGACTGAGCCGTTTTCAATTATGGACCGGGTTATCGCGACAGGATTTTTGCCGGATCTGGTCAACATGATTCCGCGTACATCATAGCCGAGGACGCGTGGGCACTACCGAGAGAATCATCGAAGGCTTGCCAGAAGAGACTCAAAAGCTCTTACAGGCCTATGCAAAGGATGTCAAAGCGGCGCTGAACGATCAGCTCGAAGGGCTGTTGATCTATGGCAGTGCCGTCCGGGGAGAATTTCTCACCGGTCGTTCGAATCTCAATATGGTGTTGGTCGTCAACGCCTATGATGCCGCGCTCTTGAAACGCTACGCACCGGTCCACAAGCGTTGGAGCAAGGAGGGCATCATCACGCCGCTCTTTCTCACCGACCACGACGCCAAGTTGTTTTCTGCGCTCTTTCCACTTGAGTTTCTCGAGATACAGGAGCACCACAGAGTGTTGGGCGGCCGTGATCCCTTTGTGGGGTTCCATGTTGATACGAGGCGGTTGCAGGACGCTGTCATGCAGGGACTTGCCGGCCATGTGTTTCGATTACGGCAACGATATGCTGAGGCCGGCGGAGCGGACGACGCCGTGACGATCTTGTTGCCACTTGCCATTACCTCGACCATCCCGCTGTTACGGGGATTGCAACGGCTACAAGGATGGCCCGTGCTCACCCAATCCGACGCAGTGATCAAGGACATCGCGGACCGGTTACAACTCGATTTGCAGGGATTTCATGAAGCCTTGCTGTTGAAACGAGGACAGATCACTCCCGGCCCGTCAGAAATACCTCGAGTGTTTGACCGCTATTTGCAGGCTGCAACCATGCTTGCCGAGGTTGTCCATCGATGAACCGCCACCTACCGATTTGGATCGTTGTCATGCTCCATCTGGCGGAGGCATGGGTTTGGGCGAGTCCTTACGAGCGTCCAACCATGAAGCTGCCGGACCCCATGGGGTATGTCAGCGACCATGCCAAGGTTCTCGAAGACGACTGGCGCGCAAGGATCCGTTCGGTAGCCCAAGACCTCGAACGAAAAACCGGCGTGGAAATGGTTGTGGTGACGGTGTCCACGGTCAAGCCGTTTCGCTCCGCACAGGACTACGCCACCGCCATCTATGAGAAGTGGGGCATTGGATCTGCTCAGCAAGAGCACGGGATTTTAGTCCTGCTTGCGGTGGAAGAGCGGCAGGCCGCACTGACGCTCGGCAGACAGATGCTACCTGTGATCACGCCGGCAGTCATGAATCAGATTGGCACGGAGTATTTACATCCTGCGATTGATCGAGGCCACTTCGGCGACGGGCTGTATCGAACGGTCGTCGCCTTGGCATCTCACAGTCAAGACATCCGTGCCGGCACGCCCTCGAGGACTCACTATAGAGGCATGGGATTCTGGATTACCTTGTTCACCAGCATCGGCGCTATTGCATTTTTCTGGTGGATCAGCCGGCCCGATTTACGTCACCCCTACCGTCGCATTCAACGTGGTGAGTATTGGGGCACGGGGCAGGGAGGTTTCGGCGGGAACTGGGGCGGGTTCGGAGGTGGAACGAATGGAGAAGGGTTCAAATAGCTTCCGTTTCCAATGCATTCAGCAATGATTCCCCCGTTTTGTCGCATTCGAGCGACTGCACTCATCGCCTACCAACTAATCAGATGTTCTCTTCCCCAGCTCCGAAGCAAATCTAAAAGCGCTCGCATTGACAAGGCGCTCCTCTCACTCTGTTCTCGTAGGACTGCAGTTTTTACAGGCACCCCGCGGAGGCGCTAGTCGTAAGTACGGATTGAAAATACACCCCATGCTGGTATATCTGTTGCTCCTCGCGCAGGGGACCGCTGGGCAATACCTTTGGAAACAGGAGGGTATATGGGGGCACCTCTTTACTCGCACACCTGGGTCGCTCTGGTCGTATGGCTGTGCTCGTCGGCGTTCCTGCTCAATACGGTGCCTGCCGGAGCCGCCGAGACCCTCACACTGACCGCTCCAAAGGAACCAGCCAGACCGGAGGATACCTTCGTCAGGATGTTTCCAGGCCTTCTGCCGTTCGCGCCCGCAACCGATGAGATGCGGGAGAAAGCCCGGAAACTGGGCGAAAAAGGGGGTGTCATCGATGCCAAGGATGACATGCTCAACACAACTCCACTTAATTCCATTCTCAATCCTGTTTCCAGCAATCCGGATAATCACACCATGACAGCCGGTGTCACGTTCCTCGGCCAGTTCATCGATCACGATCTCACGCTCGATCCGAGATCGCCCCTCGGTGAACCTGCCGATCCCAGACGCACGAGGAACTTTCGGACGGCGGCGTTCGATCTGGACAGTGTCTACGGAAATGGTCCTCTAGGATCGTCGCAGTTTTACGATCAAAGCTCCGGCGACATTAAGTTCAAGGTAGAGGCCATTCCCGGTTCGGAAGCTGTGTCCCGCAAAGGAGCGGTCCGCTACGATGTTCCCCGCGACGTCAACAATACCGCCATTATCGGCGACAGCCGGAACGATGAGAACGTCATCATCAGTCAACTGCATCTGGCCATGCTGCGGTTTCACAACGCGGTCGTCGATCACCTGCGCACCAAACAAGGCCTCGGTAATCTCTCTGCCGAGCAGATCTTCAAGATGGCGCAACGCCTTGTCCGCTGGCATTACCAATGGATTGTCATTCATGAATTTCTTCCGTTGACCATCGGCCAGGAAAGAGTGAACGAAATCCTGACGCGCGGACCGAAGTTCTACAATCCCCATGATCGACAATTGCAAAACGCAGAAGGCAATCCACTGATTCCGATCGAGTTTTCGGTGGCGGCTTACCGCTTTGGGCATTCGCAGGTCCGGCCGAGCTATCGGTTGAACTTCGGACCCCAACCCCAGGGCGATGTCTTTGTCTTTGCCTTTCTAGACTCGGAAGATCCCAACAAGAACGACACGGACGACCTTCGAGGCGGAAAGCGTGCGGCGCGCCGCTTCGTCGATTGGCAGACGTTCTTCAATTTCGGAGACAACCTTTTCCGGCCAAACAAAAAAATCGACAGTAAACTGTCCACCGTTCTCCTTGAGCTGCTCGGCTCACGAGGTCCAGCACCAGGAATGCCGTCCGACGGCGAGCTCTCACTGGCGTCGCGCAATTTGATGCGGCACGTCAACTTCGGTCTCCCTTCGGGGCAGGCCGTCGCTCGCGTGATGGGGGCACCGGTACTGACACAAGCACAATTGGCCGAGCTGCAACCCTTCGGTATGGATCGCAGTACGCCGCTGTGGTTCTATATTCTGAAGGAAGCAGAACTGATGGAGGCCGGCCTTCGCTTGGGACCCGTGGGCGCTCGAATTGTGGGTGAGGTGTTTATCGGATTGTTACAGGCGGACAGCGACTCCTATCTGGTCGCTGAACGGAACTGGAAGCCCGTCCTTCCATCCGCGACCCCGGGCGACTTCCGCGTCACTGATTTGCTGAAATTCGCCGGGGTGGTACCGCCACTTTAACCGTCGCTGTCTCCGTCC
>DASTQY010000440.1:0-10433 GCA_035761525.1 Nitrospira sp.
CGAGAGCGTCAGCACCGCAGAGGGCGGTTTCTTTTCAATGCGGATCACACGAATTTCTTCGGCCTTGTTCGTCGCGAGCGGGATCACCGTCGAGCTGAACAGCAACAGCACCAAGGACATGAGGACGGCGAACGTCAGGAAGGGTGAGGCAATCCAGGGGAGGCTGATTCCGCAGCTGCGGATGGCGGTAATCTCATTGTTGCGCGAGAGCAAGCCGAGCGTCAGCAGCGTGGCCATCAGGACGGCGAGTGGAACGATTTGGTACGACACACCGGGAATTTTGAGTGCAAAGTAACTCAGCACATCCAGCCACGTCGCATCGAAGCTCAAGAAGCGGCGGACTTTTTCAAAGAAATCGATGACCAGATAAATGGTCATCAGGCCCGCAAAACACATCAGGAAAATCTTCGCGTATTCTCGCAGCAGGTATCGAAAGAGAATGGGCATACGCGGCTATTGCTTGCTCATGCGATAGAAGCTCACGAGTGTAATGACCAAGAAGACGCTGTTCGGGAGCCAGGCGCCGGCGAACGGAGGGATGGCCGTCGCTGTGACCAGAAACTCACAAGCCACATTCAACACGTAGTAGGCGATGATCACGAGCACCCCTACGGCGAACCCGCCGATACGGCCCGACCGTTTCGAGACGATTCCGACCGGAAGACCGAGCATGCACAGGATGAGCGAAGCCGTTGGAAAGGCCATGTCCTTATAGTACTCGGTGAGGCGCCGGAGGGCCCATGGGTCGCGCCACTGTGAGGCGTTCAACCGGGCTACCAATTGATCGTACGACGGCCGTTCCTCCGTCGATGCATATCCGCTTTGGTTAAGGGAAAGCTTGAGGTCATAGCTGGAAAAGGAGGCCAGTTGGTACTCATCGATTTCATCCGGCTTGGTATGAATCACGCCGTCCTGCAGCCGTAAGGCCACTTGGTCGCTGGCGCTGTCGATCAGCACGCGGTAGTCCTGGGCGACGATCACGCGAGGCTCTGAGGCAATTCGTCCGTCCGAAATAAAGATGCCGCCGGAAGGCTGTTCGCCTTTGTCCGAGACGTAAATCGTCATGCCCGGAATCGGTTCGGTGAACGATCCGCGTTCCAGCGCCAACACGAGTTGATCCCGCAGCAAACTCAGCGCCACCTTTTTCAGATTGATCGAACTCCAGGGCTGCCCCCATTGCGCGAGCCAGAGCGTCATACCGCACACCAGCAGGGCGAACAGCATCACAGGGCGTGCCAGCCGCAACAGGCTCAAGCCGGCGGCGCGCATGGCCACCAGCTCCTTGTCCAGCGACAGTCTGCCAAAGGCGGTGATGGACGCGATGATCCCGGCAATCGGGAGGGTCAGCACGAGAAACGACGGAAGCAGGTGGGCAAACACGTTGAGGACGGCCCATAATCCTACGCCCTTGGTGACGAGAAGCTCGACCAGCCGAAGCAGCTCGCGGGTCAGCATGATGAAGCACAGCATGCCGAGGCTGACGCTGAAGGGATAGAGCAACTCGGTGAAAATATAGCGGTCTAGCAGCGTACGAAGCGTCATGAGCGGCGGCTCGCTCCCGATGTCGGACACTATAGGGGACTGGTACGGGCTTGTCCACACGGGCGGGCAGGACCCCTTCGGTGCTGAGAGCGGCTTGACAAGATTAGAATGCGCATGGTACATGCTGCGCGCGCGATTTGTAACCAAGATGGGTCTCGTGAGTACGTCTTTTCTTCTGCACAGAGCCCGCCCATCCGTCCCCGGTTCTCATATTCCATTGTTCATTCATTATTCATGTAGTGTGCGTTAACTGGGTTCGGGCCCGGCTCACGCAGGAGTGCGTGGCCGTTGAGGAAAGGAGGGTTTTGTGAAGACAAAAGGTACGGTGAAGTGGTTCAACGATCGGAAAGGGTTTGGATTCATCCGTCTGGATAGCGGAGAGGATGTGTTTGTGCATTACTCCGCGCTTCAGGGGGAAGGATTCAAGTCGTTGAAGGAGGGAGAAAACGTCGAATTTGATATCGTGCAAGGCGCCAAGGGACCACAGGCTGCCAATGTCATGAAAATGTCGATCGCCGCGTCCTAACGGTCTACGACTTTAAGCTGCATCATGCGCAAGGCCTGCCGGAAACACTCCGGCAGGCCTTTCGTGTTTTAGCGAGATTGATGCAGACCTTTTAGGGCATTTCGTTGACAAAAACTATTGATACTGTTAGCGTTTGTTGACTATTGGAGGTTCTCTTGGGCATCGACCGCAGTAAGGTCCTGCACAGCGCCCAGCTCTTTGCTTCAAAAGGTCAGTTCGACGCCGCCATCAGCGAATGGAAGAAACTCTCGGCCGAGTCACCGGGCGACGGGAGTATTCACAATTCCATCGGCGAACTGCATCTGAAACGCAACTCGACCGCTGACGCCGTCGCTTCCTTTATCCAGGCCGCCAATGCCTTTCGTGCCGAAGGAGCGACCCTCAAGGCGATCGCCACCTTTAAAAAAGTGCTTAAGCTCGACCCGTCGCGGTACGACATGTACCGGTTTCTCGGCGATTTGAACGCTGAGAGAGGACTGCTGAGCAGCGCAGTCCAGGATTACTTGACGTTGGGTAAACACTATCTGAAGGAACGCAAGACCAAAGAAGCCCTCGATATCTACAAGAAAATCGTCAGTCAGGACCCCTCGAATCTCGATGCCCAGCAGCGCGTGGCCGAACTGTGCGTGCAGGAAAACATGCAAGATGAGGCCACGAGAGTCTACCTGCAGCTCGGGCGAGAGCGCTCCGGTCAACAACGGTATGCCGAAGCCAAAGAAGCCTACGAATCCGTGTTGCGCATCGATCCTTCGAACAGCGAGGCGCAGCAGTTCATTGAACATTACAAAAAAACCGGCGGGACGCCGCCACCGCGAACGACGAAGCCGGGATCGGCGCCGGCGGCCCATACCGGTGAGCCGACGGACTTGTTGGCGGAAGCCAGCCGGCGCATCGAAGAAAAGCAATACGCCGGTGCCGAGGCCATCCTCAATCAGATGCTCACGAAAGAACCGGGCAATCCGCAGGTCTGCCAACTCTTGGCGCGGTTGCACCTTCAGCAAGGACAGTTGCAGGTCGCCCTTGGTGAATACCGCTTTCTCGCGGGGGCAGCCTTACGTGCGCAGGACTATCCACAGGCCGAATTGTTGATCCGAGAATTTTTGACGGTTGAACCCAACTCCGTGCCGCTTCTCGAATTGCAAGGTGAGCTGTACGAAGAGAAGGGCGAGATCGAGTCGGCGATCCAGCACTATGGGAAAGCCATCGAAGTGCTCTTGAAGACTCCAGAACCGGGCATGCCCACGTTGCACGAGGAAATTTTCGAGAAGGTGCAGTCGCTGGCGCCCGACAGTCCCATGGCCAAGCGGCTGGCAGCATTGATGCGTGGCGACGCCACCGTGGAACCTGCCGCGGCACCCGCCGCTGCCACGATCGGAGGCTTTTCGATCGAAGGGGCGACGCCCGACGATGCCTGGAACATGACCTCGGCCATCAAGCCGACTCAGGACCGGCATCTGACAGGGCAGGGCGCACCCGCAAGTCTGCCGCCATCGTCGCCGAGCACGCCGGAAGTCTTTTCCGTTGAGAACGCCACTCCGGATGATATGCCAAGTCTCTCGCACAAGGCTCCCGAGCCGGTCGCCTCCAGCCAACCGGCTCCTTCAATCTCGGAACAGTTTCAGGCCTACTCGGAGTCGGGGCAGTGGGCTCAAGCCGAACAGTGGCTCGGCACGGTCGTCAGCGCACAGCCCGAAGATCCGCACCCACGGGAACTCCTCGGTCAGGTGCTCGAGCGAAAAGGCGATGGAGCCGGAGCGGCCCTTCAATACGCCCGAGCCCTCGAACTGATGTCAGTGGGTCAAGACTCGGTTGTGAACGGGCCGATTCGTCACCTCTACGACAAAGTGAAAGAACTGGCGCCGGCTAGTCCGATTGTCGCAAGACTGTCTGCATTGTTGGCGCCGGCTGCTCCGGTCGATGACGTCGATGCCGACACCCACTATACCCTCGGGGTGGCCTATAAGAACATGGGCCTCATCGAGGAGGCGAAAGAGGAGTTCGCGTTTGCCATGAAAGGCCCTGAGGTGTTTCTAGATGCCTGCCTGATGACGGCGGTCTGCTTGAAGGAACAGGAACGATACGATTCGGCAAGCGCACAACTCGAGCGGCTCCTCACCGATCCGCGTTGTCAGGGTGCCAAGGCTCAGGCCATTCGCTATGAGCTCGGGTTGCTCTACGAGAAGCAGCAGCAGTGGCAGCTTGCCGCAACGATGTACGAGGCGATTCCAGCCTTTCACGACGTGCCACAACGCCTGGCGGCCATCCGAACGGTCCCGAAGCCAGCCTCTGCTTCCGCGCAAGCCTTTCGTTACGCGACGTAATAGTACGCTGTCCGCCCCTTCCCTTGATCCGCCAAATTGCGAATCTCTCACGCCACGCGGTTGGGCGCCGGCCTTCCAGCCAGGATAGCCTCGATGTTCTTGAGACAGATCATGCCCATCTCCACCCTTGTGACCAAGGTTGCGGAGCCGAGATGCGGCAATAATACCACCTGCTGCATGGACGCGAGTTGCGGATGGATCTTCGGCTCGTCCTCAAATACATCCAGCCCGGCTCCGGCGATGGTCCCCTGTTGCAAGGCCGTGACGAGGGCCGATTCATCAACGATCGGCCCTCTTGCGGTATTGATCAACATGGCAGTACGGCGCATGAGTGCGAATTCTGGAGCACCGATCAGATGTCGCGTCTCAGGCGTCAAGGGCACATGGATGGTGACGATGTCTGATTCGCGGAGGAGTTCCGGCAGATCACGATACACCCAGTGGGCCCCTGCCGGTGCGTCAACCGCGCGATGTGAGTGATAGTTCACCTGCATCTGAAAGCCGGCGGCCCGCCGCGCGACCGCCTGACCGATTCGTCCCATTCCCACAATGCCCACGATGCGCCCGGCGACGGCGGTGCCCAGTAGTTGAGTGGGTGTCCACCCGGTCCACTGTCCGCTGCGAACCAGTCGATCTCCTTCGACAACCCGCCGCGCAGCAGCCAACAGCAAGGCCCAGGTGAGGTCGGCGGTCGCGTCCGTGAGCACATCCGGGGTATTGGTGACCACGATGCCCCGCTGCTGAGCCGCGTCCAGATCAATGTTATTGTAGCCCACCGCATAGTTAGCCAGGATTTTCAACTCGCGTGCCGATGCCAAGGTTTCGGCGTCAATCCGATCCGTGAGTGTGACGATTGCGGCAACGGCCTGCGAGAGGCCCTGTCTCAACGCGGTTGGAGTAGCCGACCCGTTCGACGGTTCGTGCAACAGGGCGTACTGTGCTCGGACGGCGGCCATCACGGGATCCGGCAGGAGTCGGGAGACATAAACGAGAGGTTTTGCTGAGGCCATCGGTGCGCTATCTTAACGAGTTGTTCGAGAAACCGAAACCGGGGGCGCAAACTGATCGCCGCGTGATCGCCGGGCTGCTGGCATTTCATGATCAGCTCGGGGTGCGTCAACGAGGAGCGACTGGCAGGCGCGATGACATGAGGTAGCAGAACTTTTCTCCTCCCTGTTAGAATGCCGCGCAATGCTGGTAATGCCTGATACTTCCCGCTCGATCGGAGCCGATCTCCGTCGACTCCTGAAGCCGGACCAAATTAAAGACGACGCGCCAACCAAGACGGCCTATGCAGTCGATGCGAGCATCTATCGCATGGAACCGCAGGCCATTGCCTTAGTGGAGTCGGAAGACGATATACAGCGTGTAGTGACATACGCGATGAGCCGCAGTGTCCCGCTCACGGCCCGCGCCGCCGGGACCAATTTAACCGGTTCCGCCATCGGATCGGGCATCATTCTCGATGTGTCCCGCCTGCATCGAATCTTGGAGGTCAACCGAGAAGAACGATGGGCCCGTGTTCAACCAGGGATCGTCCTCGCCGAGCTCAACAAGCAGCTGGCTCGCGAGGGGCTGATGTTCGGTCCTGATCCGTCCAGCGGCGACATGTGCAAGCTCGGCGGCATGGTAGCCAACAACTCGGCCGGTCCCCACACCTTGCGGTATGGAGCGGTGAAGGACAATGTGCGGAGCCTGCGTGTGTGTCTGGCATCCGGCTCATGGCTGGATGCAAAAAACTTCGACCTCGATGATCCGGCGCTTGCCGGCGTGCTGTCCTCCCATGCCCCGATCCGTGAGACTTTGTCCCTTGTCCGAACCCATGCGGATGTACTCGCGCGGAAACGGCCGAACGTGAGTAAAAACAGCTGCGGGTATAACCTCTTCGGACTGGCCGATGGCTTACCTCATGGCCGCCTAAATCTGCCGCATCTCTTCGTCGGCAGCGAAGGCACATTGGGAGTGTTCAGCGAGGCCACGATCAGTCTCGTGACCAAGCCGCGCGCCACGCTGACGGCCTTAATTCACTTCAAGCGCCTCGAGGATGTCGGCGATGCCGTTCCGAGGCTCCTCGCACTCACCCCAAGCGCTCTGGAAGTGATGGATGCCAACACGCTCGATCTCATCGGCCGAGCGACACATGGGATACCGGCTGCGGCGGCCGCGACGTTGCTGGCCGAGCTCGATGCGGACAGCGGGGCGGTCGATCTTCGGGAAGCCGCCGAACGGATGGCGACGATCTGCGGTGACTATCCGCTCGCCTCCGAGATCGTCGTGGCCTACGATCCCGACCGGCGCGAGCAACTGTGGAAGGCCCGCAAAGCCCTGTACCCGACCTTGTATCGATTCGATCCCCGTAAGAAGCCGATCAACTTCGTCGACGATGTGGTGGTGCGCGCGGAACGGATCAGCGAGTTGATCCGGTATCTGGAGGAATTTTTCGGAAGCCAGCGCGTGCCGGTCGCGATTTTCGGTCATATCGGCAACGGCAATGCGCATATCGTGCCGCTGCTCGATGTCAACGACAAGGGCGACTTCGACAAGATGGTGAAGGGCTATCATGAAATCCACCAGACCGTCCTGGACCGGTTTGAGGGGTCCATCTGCGGAGAGCATGGGGATGGTCGGGTGCGTGCCGAGTATGTGCCGGCGATGTTCGGGCCAGAGCTGTATGACCTGTTCGTGAAGGTCAAGAGAAGTTTTGATCCCGCCGGCATGTTGAATCCCGGCGTGAAGATCAGCGACAGGCCGTTTACCGACCACATCGACTATACGAGGTTGTCCAAATCCTGCGCGACCTGTGCGAAGTGCAATGCCGTTTGTCCCGTGTATGATGTCTTCCGCTCCGAGGATATGAGCTCGCGGGGTTGGTTCGAGATCGTGACAGATGCCCGATACAGTTACCTGAACTCCAAACGGGTGGTGGAGGCCTGTTTGAACTGTAAATCCTGTCGAACCGCCTGCCCGGCTGGCGTCGATGTTTCTCAATTGATTCTGGAGAAGCGCGCGGAGCACCCCAATAGGCTTGCGGGAGCCATCTTCCGGTTCCAAGCGAAGACAAAGCAGTTTGCCGTGTTCCTCAAGGTGGTGGCGAGGTTCCAACCTCTCTGGGATCGGCCGCTGACCAGGCGACTGTTGGACCGAGTGAGCCGGCCGATTCTCAGCCGGCTGGCGGAGAGCGCCAGATTCTCGCCGGCCATCGTCATGCCAAAATTCGCCACTCGGCACTTGCGCGACCGATATCCCCGGTTGGCGTTGGAACCGGAGCAGAGCCGCCGCTCGGCCGTGGCCTATTTCCATGGGTGCGCGGCCAATTATTTCGACGATGGCGTCGGGGATGCCGTCATCGCGGTCTTACGCAAGCATGGCGTCCAGCCGGATCTGCCTGCGCAACGATGCTCGGGAACGCCTGTGGAAACCTACGGGCATCGGGAATTGGCGAAAGACGGCGCGCGGATCAATTTGCAATCGTTCACCGGCTACGACACGATCGTCACCGGCTGCGCCTCTTGTACGTTGATGCTCAAAGACTATCCCAAACTTTTTGCAGGCGAACCCGAACAGGCTGCTGCCGAAGCCATGGCCCGCCGAGTGAGGCACATTTCTGAATTCGTCGTGCAATCACCGGTCCGGCCGCCCATGGCTGCCGCCGGCGCTGCGAGCACCGTGACATACCATTCCTCGTGCCATCTTCGAGCGGCGGGGGTGACGAAAGAACCTCGCGCGATTTTGCAGAATCTTCCCGGCGTGCAGTATGTCGAGATGCCGGATGCAGACCGCTGTGCGGGCGGAGCGGGTACCTACCTGGTCAAGGATTTCGAGACATCCCAACGGATTGTGTCGCGCAAACGGCAAGCGGTCGCTCAGAGCGGCGCCGGTGTCGTGGCGACCAGTTGTCCGGCCTGCATGATTCAGCTCAAGACGGGCTTGCCGGCAGACGTGGAAGTGAAGCATGTGGCGCAAGTCCTGCGGGAGAGTTATGAGGCAGGAGAGCGGCAAACCGGCGAGCCTCGCCCATGAGATTGCGCAGGGCTGATTGGCTGTTCGTCGTATTCGCCGTCACAGTGGTGGCCGGCGTCTCCTTTCTGCCGACGCCGAAAGACCGCAACCCGATGGTCCCACGGACGGCCGAGCATCAGGCAGTCAAGTCGGAGCAGCAGTGTGTCGGGTGTCACAAGACCGACGGGGTGAAGCCCTTGCCGGCGCGGCATCCCAAGCGGCCGGATTGTCTGCGCTGTCACGCGCGGCAACTGTAAGCGGGAGGCATGCTGAGTGAAGAGGCTGAAGTTCAACGGATGACTCGAGGAGACCACGAACCACGAGAAGTCGACAGAGGAGTGTACGCCGCATGGTAAAAGTGCTCGTATTTGGTTTGACGTTACGTGATGCCCTGGGAACACATGAGGTCGAGCTTGATGTGCCTCAGGCGACGACGGTCAAGAAACTGATCGATGCGTACCCAGATGAACTAGGCGCCGTCGCCCCTTTCATGCAGCAGCGTGAAGTGCTTGTGGCAGTGAACAAGAAGGTTGGGAGCGAAGACTCTCCTGTGAAGGACGGCGACGTCGTCAAGCTGACCCACCAATCGAAAACTTCGTATGATGGTGTCCGCGACATTCCCACCTGAACATGGCACATGCGTAGGAAGAGTGTCTGGCGCGGCCGGCCATGGAAACGACGCGTAGCCTTATGGAAACGACGCGTAGCCTTTATGTGCACAGGCTGCGTGACGAGTGCTAGGTGTGTGCCTCTTCACGCGTGGTGCAGGATTCCAGCGAGAGTCTGCTGTAGCGGTTACCGGTCAGTCCGAGTGTAATCGTCCCATCAATCGTAGTCCAGGACGCATGGTAGCTCAAGTGGCCGATCATGACGGCCACTCCCCAATAGTCGGGAAGCGGTTGGTACAAATCATTGTCCCACACGACTCGATCGAGTTCCGGTTCTCCATACTTCGAGCGCAAGGCCCGCTTGAGTGAGGTGTAGTAGCCGATGAATTCGTTCAAGCCGTTGAGCGGGCCTTGCACCATCACATAGTGGCCACAAGTCAACGATCCCTTTCGGAACTGATAGCCCTCGAGCACGCCATGATCGTGAAAATTGCGGAGGTAGATGAGCGTGCCTGCTTGATCGCGTTCGATGGCGCCTGCGATGAGCGTCCTCAGCCGTTCTGCACTCTCTCCCCAATGCCGCTGAAGTGTGGTGAGAAAGTCGAGTGCCTGCCCGGTGACTTCGGCCTGAACCGTCATGTCGTCGACATCATCGAAGGATGCCGAGGGTGGAGGAGGCGCAAGCTCTGCGATGTCTGCCAGGCCGATCGTTGGAACGAGCGCGATTGGAACGGTCACGGCGAGGTACAGGAGAACAGGTAGGCATTGGGACATGCATCGCACGATAAGATGCCCAACCGTCCTTGGTCTATCCTACGAAAGGGCGATGCTACGCGCGGCGCTTTGTTTTGGCTGTCGGGAGTGCGGTAAGCGGATCATCCGGCCAATGATGTTTGGGATAACGTCCCCGAAGTTCTTTGCGGACTGCGGGATAGCCGTTGACCCAAAAACTGGCGAGATCACGGGTCACCTGCACCGGCCGCTTTGCGGGCGACAAGAGATGCAAGAGTACAGGAACCGTGTTGTTCGCGATCCGAGGGGTCTCTCTACAGCCGAACATTTCTTGAAGGCGCACGGCCAGGACAGGAAGATCCGGCGTCTCGTAGTCGAGCCTGATTGTTGATCCGCTGGGTACGGTGAGATGCGAAGGCGCCAAACGGTCTAACTCGCGCTGCTGATTCCATGCCAGCAGCGCATGGAGCGGTTGCGTCAGATCCATGCGTTGCACGCGCTCCAACGTCGTGATCCCGTAGAGATAGGGACCCAGCCAGTCTTCCAGTGTGTTGAGCAACCGCTCGTCCGACAAGTCCGGCCATGTCGGGTTCGCAACGTTTCTTTCCCTCGTCGCCGGGACGTCGCGGTCACCCATCTCACCCCCCCGCCCTCGCGACGTGGAAACGTCACGGTCACCCAGGCGCCGCAAGAACTGAATTCGCC
>DASTQY010000441.1:0-3446 GCA_035761525.1 Nitrospira sp.
CGGCCTGAACCGCGGCCCGGGTGAGCACTGTGGCTTTAAAATTGTCTCGGAAGGCAGCGGCGTCACGATATTCGCGGCGGGCGTCCGTGTCGAATTCGAGGATCAGGGCGACGAGGAGTGCCAACACGAGAAGGGCAAGAAGCAGGGCTACGCCTCGTTCATCCTGCGCAGCGCGACACCGAAGGACACGGGGGTCATGCCTCCATCGCTCAGAAGCTCGATAGCGACTGACAAAACGATCAGGCTTTGGCATAGGACACGATACGGAGCGTCGCGTCCAAGTTGATTGGATTATCGTATTTAGGCTTGATTTGGAGGTGATGGACTTGGACATCGTATGGTGCCTGCTCAAGAGCGACCAACAAGGCCAACAACTGCGGCAACTGGACTCCGTCCAACCGCAGGTCCACGGCCATTTCCTGATAGCCTTGCTGGGTCGTCGCCTGCTGCGGCTGCATCCCCACGATGCGATCCCGAATCTGCACAGAGGCTGCAGCGTCCTCCATAAAGGCCAGAAGAGAGAATTGTCCCTCGCTGGCCGGAAGTCGTTGCTCCAGCTTGGTGATCCGCGCTTGCTTTGCAGCATAGTCGGATGCCAACGCTGACAACTCGACACGCTCTTTCGATTTCCTGACCGCCTGCCGTTCAAGCTTGTCAATCCTGGTCAGGAGTGGATCAACGACGAGCAAAAACAGGAGACTTACCAGGACAACGGCCCCGCCGCTGGCCACGATAAGCCGCTCTCGCGACGCCATATGCCGCCAGCGTTCCTGTAGAGTGGCGATCACCGTTGCACCGTGTAGGTGAGCCGAAAGACAACCTGGCTCGGGGTGGCGCCAACCCGCGTATCGGTTACCGAGACCGCCTGAAACAGTTGGTTAGACGTGAAGGCTTGTTTGATCTTCTCAATGGAATCGAATGAGTTTGTTTCGCCTTCGAGGTGGACCGAAGCTCCTTCCACAGTCAGTTCCCGAATCGTGAGGGGAATACCGGTAGGAAGCTGCTTCGCCAAATCCGACAGATTCAGCAGCACGCTGTGATGGCTCCGGTCGATGACCGCCAAGCTCTTGTCGAGCTGGGCGACGCGGGATCGTGCCACGTCGAGTTCCTGCCCGGGCGGCCCGCCTTCGCCGAACGATTGGGCGAATTGCGTCTGCAGCGCCTGCTTCAGTTGCGTCAATGTCGATTCCTTGACGTAGACACGAACGGAGAGATCGATTAGCACCAGGACTCCGAGAATCAATCCGCCCCACAGCGCCAGACGCCGATCCTGTTGTGATTCTTTGCTGCTGCGAGCCGCACTCCCGTCCGTGGCAGCCAGATCGAGCGCCACGTCTGAGCCGATGGCTCGAGTCTTCCAGCGAGGTCGCACGATTTTTGGATGAATCGCCAATCCGAAGGCGATGGAGAAGGCGCGTGGGCAGTTGGCTCCAAAGCCTTGACGGGGACCGACAGGGGTCAATCCTAATTCATGTGCGACGTGACCGCTCAACTCGCGCAGTTTGGAGCCACCGCCGGAAACCCAACAGTGCGAGAGCCGCTGATGCGCCGTTCCTTCGTACGCGTGGAGCGACACCCGCAGCTCCTTGAGTAAAGGTTCGAGCCACGTCTCCAGCTCTTGAACCCCCATGGCGCGCTTGCGCCGTTCGGCCTCTGCAAAGGTACAGGCATAGCGGACGGCTAACGCATGGGTCAGGTGGTTGCTTCCCCAAAGCACGGTCCGGAGGACCACGGGACGGCCGTCATGAATCAGGCAAAGTGTGGTTTTGGTCGCTCCTACATCGATAACGGCCAAGTCGCCAGGGACCTGCGCGCCTTCTTCCTGTAGAAACTTCGTGACAGAGTACAGGGCCATGCCGTCGACCCCGACGGCTGCCGGTTTGAGATCAGCCGTAGCGAGAAACTTGAGATGCTCGGCCACTTTGTCCTTGGGTGCTGCGGTGATGAGTACGTCGGCCCCTTTAAGTTTTTGGGTGGCTCCCGCGCCTGTGCCTTTGGCAGGCAGCACGACGCTGCCCATGGCGACTTCATCGAGCGCCATCGGTATGAGATTCTCGACTTCAAACGGAACGACTTGCTCGAGTTTTGCCGAGTCACGGAACGGAAACGAGAGGGTACGAATGAAGAGATCCTGGCAGGGCAGCGCCGTTACGATGTCGCCGCTGCCATACAGCCCGTGTTGCCACAAGAAATTTCGCAGGTGTCCGGCAAGACGAGCCGGCTCGGCTTGGACAGGCTTGCCATAGGGCAGCGGCAGATGGAAATACTCGACCGATTCGCGTCCGGACAAGCGCCGACGAAATCGGACAGCCTTAATGGCGGTCTGCCCGAGATCGAGTCCGACACACTCTGCGACCATAACCTACGCACGCTCCGGTATAGAGATAAGCTTGTATACTACAGGGTTAGCTTGGGATTTGCGACTGATCCCGCAAGTTTGAGAGTCAGAGGGGTCCCCGGGGGAAGGGGAGGAATCGGCAATGTCCCCGCCTTCTGCGCCCATCCTGCACCTGGTACAACCGTTACCGTGAGATCCAATACGCTCGATTGAAGCGGTTGCCGAAGCAGGAGGCGACCCAGGGCGGTGATGGTCCCATCTGGGCCGTCTCCCTTGAAATCGGTCACGTCGCAGACAGCGTCGTGACAGCTCAAGGTCGCAGCCACCCGGGTGAACGTCAGAGGTGGAATGGTGACCGGCCCAACAGGCAGACGCTCAAGCATCAGTTCCTTGATCTCCGCCTTCCAGGAACCGTTACCTTTGAACGCAATGCCTTCCTTGCCGTGATTCTCCCATCGTTGTGCGACGTCAGCCTCTAACAGTCCCCTGGTGACATACGGCTTGATCACGGTCGCGAGATCGATGTGTTGAGCGCGGGCCTTGAGCGAAACCGGGCCTTCAAACGCCCAGGACGAGACAGTGACCGTACCCGTCGCCTTCGCCGCCTGTCCGCCGCCCGGAAATTGGATGAGCGCGTCGACCGTTTTTGGTCCCATCAGCAGACCCATCACACCGACATTGAGCCGCATCAATTGGATTGGAATGCTGCTCGTACCCGGCTTGGTCCAGGTCAGGTCGCGCCACTCGACGGCGATGGGAATGCCGGGAGACCACTCGGCCGCTCGGATTTCTCCACCGGTCACTTTGACGAGCTCCGACAAGACTCTCGCTTGCAGGGTACCGAAGGGGAAGGTGAGGAATAAGAATACGGCAAAGCTTCCGAGTCCGCCCAACACCCAGGCCAAGGGTTCTTTTTTAAGCGCAATCGTCGGGGTCCAGGACAGGCGAGCCATTACG
Organism: Nitrospira sp.; assembly: GCA_035761525.1. Lineage (GTDB taxonomy): Bacteria > Nitrospirota > Nitrospiria > Nitrospirales > Nitrospiraceae > Nitrospira_C. Next base: position 3,296 of record DASTQY010000441.1, read on the forward strand.
ACTTCACTCCAATCGGAACCCATTGGCGGAAGGTGCGCACCTCGTCATTGTCCTCCAGCAACATCAATTCAATCAGCATGGCCGCTGGGGGAGCGGTTCTTGAGCGACCGTCCCACTCGTCCAGCCAGGCATTGGCCATTGAGTCGTAATA
>DASTQY010000442.1:0-2614 GCA_035761525.1 Nitrospira sp.
ACATCACAGGTTTATCAATCGAGCAGCTGACCGATGCCAATGCGCGGTCACAGTTCAAGAGAGCGATTGTGGTGAATGCTCTGTTGTTCATTGCCGGCTTTTCCGTCGTCTTCATTGCCTTCGGGGCCTCCGCCAGTTTCGTCGGTCAGCTCCTCATGACCTATCAAGAGCACATCCGGCGTATTGGGGGTCTGCTGATCGTCATTTTCGGCCTCTATCTGCTCGGCATTCTCAACATTAATTTTTTGCAGATGGAACACCGCTTCCAATTCCGGAACCGGCCGGTGGGATATCTCGGTTCGTTTTTAATTGGAATCGCGTTTGCAGCCGGCTGGACGCCCTGTGTCGGGCCCGTACTCGGCACAATCTTACTGTATGCCAGCACCACCGATTCCTTGCTCGACGGCGTGTTCTTGTTGACCAGTTATTCGCTTGGTTTGGGCTTGCCGCTGTTCTTGACGGCCTTGGGTGTCGATCGTTTTCTGGCGTATTTCAAGCAAGCCCGCGCCTACCTGTGGGGAGTGTCCACTGTCAGCGGGGTATTGCTTGTCATCGTCGGCGTGATGATCTATGCCAATTCACTGACGATGATTACGAGTTTTTTGGAGCGGCATGGCATCGGCTGGTATCTAGGTCAGTAGCTTTCATAGACCCTTCCCCATTTCTCTCCATATTCTTCGACAGACTGGTCAAACAGGGCGTCATTCTTACCCGCCCACCCAGGTGCACCGAGACGCGCCCTTTACCCTGGAAGGCCGCAGCAGGCGAAACGCCGAGGTATACGTTTGTTGGTATGTCGAGGGATTGAGCGAAGCGAGAGCGCAGCCGACGGCCTGTTTCACCAACTTGGGGTTAGCACCAGGCGCCGAGTCGGCAGTTCACAAACCCCTGCCCCATGGCAGTGGCAGATGGAAGCCGCATCAGTCCATTGGCCACCTGTGGAGTCACGCCTCCTGCCGGAACGGAACGCGGACTCTCTTGAGCCGCAAGGGCCGGTTCCGAGACCGGTACAGCTGCCTCCGGCTTTTTCGCAACGAGCACCGACGGCTGGGATTTGATGATTTTGGCGAGCAATTTTGCGCCGTCATTGGAATGCGTGCTGTTGGGATACTTTTCCGCAAGCAAGGTCAATTTCTCACTCGCCCAATCGTCCGCTCCGAGGTCGTGGTAGCTGAGAGCGAGGAAATACAGCGCATCAGGCGCCACAGACTTGTCGGGATAGATCTTCATGATCTGCTCGAAGCGGTGTGCCGCGGCGAGGTACGACTGCCGCCGGTAATAAAACTGACCGACAAACAGATGCATCTGAGCCAACAGATCATGGCACTCCTGAATCTTGTCGACCGCTTCGCTATCATACCGGCTGCCCGGATAGTCTCTTCGCAACCGTTCGAACGAATCAATGGCTTTTTGGATGGGTTCCGGGTCGCGATCAATGCCCTTCGCACGCTTCATGTGACTTTCGCCGATCCGGAAACCGGCGTAGGGAGCGAGCATGTGACTGCGATGCAGATCGAGGAAGTGGGTATACTCGACGATAGCTTCGGCGAATTCTTCCTTTTCGAAGAAGGCTTCCCCCCGTTTCATAATGACGTTTGGATCGTAGTTTTTTTCAATCGTATCGCCGAGAAAGATCGATTCGTCCGTGCCACTCAGGGCTTTCTTGGACGTGGCATCGCCGTTCTTTGGCGAGCTTGAGCAGGCAATGAGCAGGCAGATTGCCGCCAGTCCTAGGGCCAATCTGAGGCCGTGAGCGGCTGATAGAAGGTCTGTCTGTAACAGATTGATCTTCATGAGTTCCGGTTACAAAGCTAGCAGGAGACCCTTTCAAAATCAATCTTTCCCGCTCGGGTTGACCGCTGCAGGCGCGAGACCTATAATCCCGCGCGGTTGGTGCAACCCCTCGGCACTTCAGCAATGATTCGATCCAGGATCATCGGAACAGGCTCTTATCTCCCAGAACGCGTCGTCTCCAATCGCGAGGCCGGTGCTGCGTTGGGAATTGATCCTGAAACGGTCATGCAACTGACAGGGATTCGAGAGCGCCGATGGGCAGAGGCGTCCCAGGCCTCCTCCGATTTGGCGGTGTGCGCCGCACGCAATGCGCTGCAGGCAGCAGGGCTTCCGTTGGGGGCAATCGAGGTCATCGTCGTTTCGACCACCTCTCCGGATATGGCCTTCCCTTCTACGGCCTGCCACCTGCAAAGGAAGCTAGGTTGTGCCAGCGTGCCGGCGTTTGACGTCGCCGCATCGTGTTCCGGATTCTTGTATGGGCTGTCCATGGCCGATGCGATGGTTCGGAGCGGCCAGGCGAAGACCTGCCTTGTCGTGGCAGCAGAGGTGAAGTCGCGCATGCTCGACCCAAGCGACTCAGACACGGCGCTGCTCTTTGGCGACGGTGCCGGTGCAGCCATTGTGCATGGTGAACCGGACGCCGATCAGCCGAGCCGCGGACTCTTGGGGATTCGGCTCTATTCCGATGGCGCGCGGCATGAGTTGATTCGCATTCGTGCCGGCGGATCCCGGAGGCCTGCAAGTCACGAAACACTCGATGGCCAGGAGCACTCCTTGCGGATGCAGGGTGCGCCGTTGTTCCGATTGGCCGTGAGGCATC
>DASTQY010000443.1:0-2124 GCA_035761525.1 Nitrospira sp.
GCCTTTGATCCGTTCCATCAGATCGTCTGATCCGACGAAATCGGCACCGGCCTGGCGTGCTTCCTGTTCCTTTTCCCCTTTGGCAAACACGAGCACCCGCAATTTCTTGCCCGTGCCGTGAGGGAGAGACGTAGTCCCGCGTACCATTTGATCCGAACGCTTAGGATCAACACCGAGCCGGATCGCTAGATCGACTGATTCGTCGAATTTCGCGTAGGCGGCGCCTTTGACCAACGCAACCGCTTCTCGGAGCGCATATGGACGCGGCTCCACTTTGGCGAGTGCGGCCTTCATTTTCTTACCCATCGCAGACACTCCTTGCTTTGGCGTTAACCCTGGACCACCACCCCCATGCTGCGGGCAGTCCCCTCAATGATCTTGACAGCTCCTTCGAGATCGGCGGCATTCAAATCGGCCATCTTTTTTTGCGCAATCTCGGTGAGCTGCTTGCGCGTGATTTTCCCGACCTTGTCCTTTTGCGGCACGCCCGAACCCTTGATGATGCCGGCCGCTTTTTTCAGCAGGTCGGAGGCGGGCGGAGTTTTCATAATAAAAGTGAATGACCGGTCCTTGTAAACAGTGATAATCACGGGAATGATGCTGTCGCCTTCCTTCTGCGTCTTGGCGTTGAACTGCTTGCAGAACTCCATGATATTCACGCCATGCTGACCCAATGAAGGGCCGACCGGAGGGGCCGGGTTTGCCTTGCCCGCCGGAATTTGCAATTTGATTTGGGCTGATACTTCCTTTGCCATGCACGACTCTCCTTATATACGTTCGACCTGCAGGAACCCCAATTCGACCGGCGTTGAGCGGCCAAAAATGCTGACCATAACCTTCAGGCGGTTGTGATCCTGGTCCACTTCATCGACGACGCCGTTGAAACCGAGGAATGGCCCGTCCACAATGCGCACATTGTCGGTCTTGATGAACTTGACCTGTTCGCGAGGACCGGCACTCCCCGCATCGACTTGTTTCAACAACTCCGCCACTTCTTCATTGGTCAACGGCGTCGGCTGCGCCCCTCCACCGACAAACCCGGTGACCTTGGGTGTTTCCTTGATCAATTGCAGCGTTTCGTCGGTCACAGGCGTTTCCAATTCGACGAGGACATACCCGGGAAAGAATTTCCTCCGGGAGGTACGGCGCTTGCCGTCCTTGATCTCAATCACGTCTTCAGTCGGAACCAGAACCTGGCCCATCTTTTCGGTGAGCGCCATTTGATTGGCGCGCTCAAGCAAGCTCGTTTTCACCCGCCCCTCAAAACCTGCATAGGTATGAATGACGTACCAGTTTTTTCCCATACCCACCTTCGGATCGTTTGTTGGCGCGGCTTCGCTCATATGATTTTTCCCACCAGCCAGGATAAAAACGAGTCGATCACAGAGAGATAAATTGACATCAGAACGCAAAACACGATGACGACGGTCGTCGATCCGATCGTCTCGGCTTTCGTTGGAAACGAGACTTTCTTGAGCTCCGTTCGGACATCGCCGAGGAACTCCTTCACGTTATCGATCATCCGTTTGAACATCGCTCTCCTAGGCTGAGTACTGCGATCTCACAACGCCACAGGCACCATGGGATTCATCCCGTCGCGCCCATCGTGAGCGCTCCGGGTCGAGCAAGCTCGGTTTGGCAGGGGCACTAGGATTTGAACCCAGACTCTCGGTTTTGGAGACCGATGTGCTGCCATTAACACCATGCCCCTCCGCTACAGACATCCGAGTGTAGAGTCTAGCGGGCTCCTGGCCCGGCTCAGCGCTCAGACAAAGCACTCTACTTTACTTCCTTATGAGGCGTGTGCTTCCGGCAGAACTTGCAAAACTTATTTCGCTCCAAACGATCAGGATCGTTCTTCTTGTTCTTGGTGGTTGAATAATTCCGCTGCTTACAGGTCGCGCAGGCCAAATCGATGATCTCTCGCATCTCTATCTCCTGTCCTCTGCTGCCTAGGCCAGAATTTCCGTGACGACGCCGGAACCGACCGTCTTGCCGCCCTCACGCACGGCAAAGCGCAGGCCCTGGTCCATCGCGATCGGGCTGATCAATTCAGCCGTCACGCTCACGTTGTCGCCCGGCATCACCATCTCCACTCCCGGATTCAACGACACCACGCCCGTC
>DASTQY010000444.1:0-3299 GCA_035761525.1 Nitrospira sp.
GAACCGGCCGGATTTGATTGACCCCGCCGTCCTTCGGCCTGGCCGTATCGATCGCAAGATCAAAGTCGCGCGGCCCAATCGCGAAGCCTCAGCTCAGATTTTGAAGGTGTACCTGCGGCATGACTTGCCACTCGATCCTGCGTTGCTTGCGGAGCGCGGCGGCGAACAGGGAAGAGCGATGGCTTCGCTCGCCGGCGATGTGCTTGAACGGATCTTCAAAAGAAGTGATGAGAATCGATTGCTGTCCGTCCGACTCAGAAACGGCCAGCACAAAGTGCTCTACCGGGGCGATCTGGTCAGCGGCGCCATTTTGGCGTCAATCGTCCAGCGGGCGAAGGAAAAGGCCATCGACCGCACGATTCAATCCGGGCAGCCCGCCGGGCTCCTGGCTCAGGATCTGCTCGACGCAGTCACGGAAGAATTTCGAGAAGGGGAAGTGTTACCGCCTGATGATGCAGCGGAAGAATGGTTGAAACTGCTCGATCATCATCCGGAACAAGTCGTCGGTGTCTCGTCTTTTCGGCGGGGCCGGCAGACGGAAGAACGGCTCGTCAACCAGATCATCTAGGCACAGGTCCTGCCGCTCCATGTGCGCAACTGTCCTATGGGAGAAATGTGACTCGACTGTTCGGCATTGAAACGGAGTATGGAATTGGGCGGGACGACCTGGACACCATGGATCCCGTGGTGGAGTCCATGGAGTTGGTACGGGCCCATCTCACGAGTCCGTTCGAGCGGCGATGGGATTATGCGAGCGAAGATCCGCACGAAGATGCACGGGGGTTTCGGGTATCGGGTTTGGCGCAGGACAAGGAAGAGGCCCAATTCTCGACCATCGATGCGCATCGCCCATTTTCGTTCCACGAGATGAAGAGCGACCTCGTGCTGCCGAACGGCGCACGGTTTTACAACGACCATACCCATCCCGAGTACTCGTCACCGGAGTGCCGAACACTGAAAGACTTGGTGGCTCATGATCGGGCTGGGGAGCGCATCGTGCAGCGGGCGGCCGACCGCCGCAATCAGCGACTGGGCGGCACGCCGGTACAGTTGTACAAAAACAACACGGATTTCCACGGACATAGCTACGGGTGTCATGACAACTATCTGGTGTCCCGTTCCATTCCGTTTGCGGCGCTGGTGGCAGGACTGCTGCCCTTCCTCGTCAGCCGGCAGGTCGTAGCGGGCGCCGGAAAGATGGGTATTGAATCAGAATCCGGCTTTGTCCCTGGCACCTACCAGCTTTCTCAACGCGCTGATTTCATCGAAACAGAATTGAGCGTCGACACGATGCATAATCGCCCGATTTTGAACACGCGGGACGAACCGCATGCCGATGTGAAGAAGTATCGCCGCCTGCACCTCATTATCGGCGATGCCAACATGTGCGAATATGCCACGGCGTTGAAAGTCGGCACCACGCAACTGGTATTGGAGTTGATCGCAAGAGGCCGCGCACCTGGTCTGGAGTTGGAAGAACCGGTCACGGCCGTGAAGCAGATTGCTCGGGACGCCGATCTCAAGGCCGCTGTCAAACTGAAAGATCGCCGGAACCTTTCCGGATTGGACCTTCAAGAGTGTTACTGGGAGGCGGCTCAACGGGAGTTGGCCGGTGCCGATCCGGAGACCGATTGGATTCTCTGTGAATGGGGCGAGACGTTGCGCTTGCTGATTCAGCATCGCGAGCAACTCGTGGGAAGGCTCGACTGGGTCACGAAACAGTGGCTGCTCGAGACATTCATCCGTGAAGAGCAAATCGGTTGGAACGATCCCTGGCTGGCCAGCCTTGATCTGGAATACCATAATGTCAACCCGGAGCGAGGACTCTATCGCGGTCTCGAGGCAGAGGGAAAAGTCTGGCGCATGACGAACGAAGCGGACGTGGAGGAAGCCTTGGCTCGCGGTCCTCTCGATACGCGCGGCGGTCTTCGGGGAATCTGTGTCAGGCGTTTTGCAGACCAGATCACCGACATGCAATGGGAGCGAATCCGCTTTTCCGGCGGCTGGCGGCCGAAGACACTCGACATGGGGGACCTGTTCGATCCCATGGAAGTGCGTCAATGCATCGCGCTGTTCGAGGAAGCGGCTTCCCCGGCTGACGCTCTTGCAGTCTGGAAGACACGAAAGGATCTCACATCATGACCTACGACATGGCACCTGAACGACGCGAAGGGCCGATCAATCCCATGCCGAAATCGCCTTCTCCACCGGAGGATGGTGGGGGGCCGCGGCGGCCAGAAAGCGGGTCTCCTGACAAAGACAACTTGATGAAACGAATGAAAAAAGTCGATCCCAAACAGGCCGAACGCTATCGACAACGAACGGGCCAATAAATACGTCGTGCCGCCGGAATGTTCCTGGGGTCCGGACGCAGCCGCACAGTTAACCCAGCGTAGGTGAAGAATGGGGATGCAGGGAGATTTTTTTCAGCTGTTGAAAGCGCAAGGCTATCAATTCGGAGCGGCTGGCCATGCCGGCAACGACCAGGAGTTCACGACTGCGACAACCATTCTGGCGTTCAAATATCGCGATGGTGTCCTCGTTGCCGGTGATCGGCGTGCAACCGCTGGCAACATGGTGATGTACGATCGCACCGACAAAGTCCTTGAAATCGATCGGCACAGCGTGATGGCCATCGCCGGCGTGCCAGCCACGGCCTATGAAATGGTGCGGATCCTGGAACATTCTTTCAAATACTACCGGCGCACGCAGTTGCAGGAATTGAGCTTTGAAGGCAAGCTCCGTGCGGTGTCGAAGCTCTTGAAGGAAAATGTGGCCGCGGCGCTGGCTGGGACGGGGGCGGTCGCACCGATATTCGCCGGCTATGACTTTGAGCAGGAAAGCGCAAAGATTTTCTTCTACGACATTCTCGGGGCGGAATTCGAGGGTGTCGAGTATGCCGTCTCCGGGTCCGGCTCGCCGACCATCAGAGGCATTCTGCATTATCTGAATACCTGGGGCGACCAGCCGCTTCACGCTATGAGTGAGGATCAATCGGCAATTCAAGCCCTACGGCTGCTGACGAGTGCGGCGGAGTTCGACAGTGCAACAGGCGGTGTGAATCGGGAAGCCAATCTTTACCCCGTCATCAAGCTGATTACCCGAGAGGGCGTGCGCACGCTGCCGGAAACCCAGCTGAAGCAGAAATTCGAGGCCAGCGTTTCTCGATTTGCCTAGGAGTGTGAAGCGGTCAGCACGGCCTTTCGCGGAAAGTGACCGGTGGGTGATCGCTGGTTATCCTCGTCGCGCGGAGAGTGTACCGATGTACGAAGAACCGTATAAGTGGGTAGAAGCGGTTG
>DASTQY010000445.1:0-2160 GCA_035761525.1 Nitrospira sp.
TCAGGTCAAGCAAGCCGAGGCCGCCTTGAACGCTGCGGAGTTGGACCTCAAATATACGACCATCCGCTCGCCCGTCAACGGTATTGTCGTCGCCAGGAACGTGGAAGTAGGGCAGACCGTCGCAGCCAGTTTTGCGACACCCAACCTCTTTTTGATCGCCCTGGATCTCACCAAAATGCAAGTCGACACGAATGTCAGCGAATCAGACATTGGCGGAATCACCGAGGGCAAGGAAGCGACGTTCACGGTTGATGCCTATCCAGGCATCCCTTTTTCGGGCACCATCCGCCAGGTGCGATTGGCACCGATCGCAGTCCAAAATGTCGTGACCTACAATGTGGTGATCGGCGTCGAGAACAAAGACCTGCGCCTGAAACCCGGCATGACCGCTAACGTCTCAATCGTCGTGGCTCAGCGGGACAACGTCCTGAAGATTCCGAATGCCGCGCTGCGGTTCTCGCCACAGAAATTCGAGCCGCAGGCGTCTCGTGGGACCACCGTCAAGTCGGCCCCAGTCCCCCCTCTCATGGCCGCGGACGGGCCATCTTTACGCCCGATCTGGAAGCAGACGGAAGACGGCGATCCCGTTGCCGTGATGATCCAAACTGGCATTTCAGACGGCGCCTCGACCGAGATTCTTTCCGGAGCGGTGGCCGAGGACGATGAGGTACTTGTCGGAATTGAACAGCCACGTGGCATCAGAAAGAGCGGTGACTTGCCTCCAGGATTTGGGTCGTCTGGAGGGCCGCGCCGGTCGCGCGATAGGGGTTTATAAGCCGCTGGTCGCCTAGTGCGACCGAAACGCGGCAGCGCTCTCCGCATTCCGTTCACCATGCATAGTTTCATTCAATGTGACGACATCTGGAAAGTCTATCGCCTTGGCGATGTGGATGTGCAAGCGCTCGGTGGACTGAGTCTGAGAATTGAAAAAGGTGAGTTCGTTGCCGTCATGGGTGCATCCGGTTCCGGGAAATCCACATTGATGAACATCCTGGGATGTCTGGACCGTCCGACGAAGGGACATTACCGGCTCGAGGGCCGAGATGTTGGCGAACTGCGGGCGGATCAGTTGGCGGATATCAGAAACCGCGAAATCGGATTCGTGTTTCAGAGTTTCAATCTGATTCCGCGCACGAGCGCGCTCGAGAATGCACAATTGCCTCTGTTGTACCGAGGGCTCCCGCTCACGGAACAGCGGGCGAAGGCCGCGCACGTGCTTCAGCGAGTGGGGCTCGCCGGCAGAGAGCATCACTACTCCACGCAACTGTCAGGCGGTCAGCAGCAACGCGTCGCCATTGCACGGGCCCTCATCACAAACCCTTCCCTGCTGCTGGCGGACGAGCCGACCGGCAACCTGGATACCCAATCGAGCCGGGAAATCATGACCATGTTGGAAGCGCTTAATGGCGAGGGCATCACGATTATCCTCGTCACGCACGAAGCGGACATCGCCGCTTACGCACGGCGCCAGATTGTGTTGAAAGACGGCCATGTCTTAAGCGATCGAATCACGAAGGCGCGTGCACAATCCGTCGAGGTATAGATGCCCGCCTTTATCTGGCTCACCGTCATGACGGCCCTGCGCATTCTGGCACGTAATCGCCTGCGCGCAGGGTTGACCATGTTGGGAATCGTCATCGGAGTCGGCGCAGTCATCGCCATGGTGAGCATAGGGGAAGGAGCGAAGCGGGCTGTGCAGGCCCAAATCGCCACGATGGGGACGAATGTCATCATCGTTTGGCCCGGCGCAACGACGGTGAGCGGGGTGCGCGGCGGCCAAGGCGGCGCCGTGACCCTCACGGTCTCGGATGCGTTGGATCTCAAGAAAAAGATTCCGTTGCTGTCGGAGACGGGATGGGCAAGGCGAGAAGTCATGCAGATGGTCAACGGGAACCGGAACTGGAATGGTCCGATTAACGGCGTGTCGCCGAGCTACCTCACGATTCGGGATTGGGCGTTTTCGAGCGGAGGGCCTTTCACTCAGGCGGATCTCGACAGCGCTGCCCGCGTGGCCTTGATCGGTCAAACCATCGTGGACAACCTGTTTGATGAAGGCGAAGAACCGGTCGGCGCAGCGATCCGAATTAGAAACGTCCCGTTCCGCGTCATTGGTGTCCTCTCGCCGAAAGGCCAGTCGGCGCAGGGATCCGATCAGGATGA
>DASTQY010000446.1:0-9384 GCA_035761525.1 Nitrospira sp.
CCGTGATCATCATGACCACCAACCTCGGCACCCGTGACATCTCCAAGGGCGTCAACCTCGGATTCCAAAGCACGGATGCCGAGCAGGATCGGCACAAGAAGGAAGAGGTACTGGGAGAACTCCGTCGGCAATTCAGCCCAGAGTTCCTCAACCGCGTCGACGAGATCGTGGTCTTCCACCAACTCGACAAGACGCACTTGACGAGCATCCTCGACATCCTGTTGCGCGAACTGAATCTGAGATTGGTGGACAAGGGCGTCGAAATCGAAGTCGACGACGAGGTGAAGGTGTGGCTGATCAAGGAAGGGTATGAGCCGCTCTATGGAGCACGGCCAATGCGCAGAACGATCCAGCGCGCAATCGGCGATCCCCTCTCTGAGGAGATGATCAAAGGCCGATTCAAGGAGAGCCGCAAGATTCGCGTCGTATTACGTGATGGTGCGCCGACCTTCATCGAACAGGAGGCCATGGCAGGGGTCTAGCAACCGCCGTGACACCACATCACTCCTTTGACCCCCTGTGCGACCCTTGTCGGAATGACGGCAAGGGTCGCATTGTTTTTACGGCAGGCCGGGTTTGTCTCCGATCATGATCAACCGCGATCTCGCCTCTCCTTGGCAATCAGGTCCCGTCCTGGGTCTCGAAACCTCTTGTGACGAAACTGCCGCCTCAGTCCTGGCATCCGATGGATCAGTCCTCTCCAACGTCATTGCGTCTCAAGATGCCATCCATCAACGTTTCGGTGGCGTAGTCCCAGAACTTGCCTCTCGTGCTCACGTCGAGACAATAGAGTTCGTCGCAGCCGCGGCCATGGAGGAAGCGAAGCTAACATGGGCAGACCTCGCCGGCCTTGCGGTCACCCAAGGACCTGGCCTTGCCGGTGCGCTGATCGTTGGCGTCAGTTACGCCAAGAGCTTGGCGTACACGCTCGGGCTTCCCCTCGTTGGCGTCAGCCATTTGGAAGGGCATATTGCTTCCGCATGGCTGGAGGATCCGGAGTTCCCGTTGCCTTGTGTCGTGCTTGTCGTGTCGGGCGGCCATACGCACCTCTTTCATCAAGATCGGCAAGGCCGGAGTCGTCTGCTGGGCTGCACAAGAGACGATGCCGCGGGAGAAGCATTTGATAAGGGTGCGCAGATGCTGGGATTGGGATTCCCCGGCGGCCCCGCACTTGATCGGCTTGCGCAAACAGGCAAGGCCCACGCGATAGTGTTTCCGAAGTCCCGCATCAACAAAGACAGCCTCGAATTCAGTTTTAGCGGATTAAAAACCGCGTTGCTGTACAAGCTCCATGGCATGGACGAACGACAGCAAGGCAAGCTGAAGGCCGATTTGGCCGCAGGTTACCAAGAGGCTATCGTCACCGTTCTTATCGAAAAGGCTTTCATGGCTCTCAAGCAGACGGGCCTGCGCGCCCTGGCGGTGGTGGGTGGAGTGTCGGCCAATAGCCGCCTGAGATCCCTGCTTCAAGAACGAGCCTTGGCGACCGACACGAGAGTCAGCTTTCCGGCCTTACGCTTTTGTACGGACAACGCCGCAATGGTGGCGTCAGCAGGCAGACAAGCCCTTATCGCCGGTCGGCGGATGCCGTTGAATGCGGAACCATGGGCCACGTTGGAACCGACAATCGAGACTCATTTCGCTATAACCCCTGAGGGCGCCCATTCCTGAGATCTACGGTCAGACCAGCGGATTGCGACCCAGTCAAATCACCGCCATCGAGCGGCTGTACCGGCGTCGCGTGCCTCACGACAAGGTGCTGTCTCCTGAGCTCGGCAGGACCATGTGTCAGATCTCACGCGAGATTCGGCGTCCGATTGCGATCCTGCTCAGTAGAAGGGGACAGGTTCAAGAAATCATCGTCGGAACTGATCTCACGCTCTCCGCGGCGACCCTGTCGAAGTTTCGTGTCGGAGCCCGGTCTCTGCGCGGCCTTCGTGTCATCCGGACACAGTTCCATGATCAGCCGTTGAGCCAGGAATCTTTGACCGACCTCGCCTATCTCCGTCTTGATTTATTCGGTGCGTTGTCAGTCACGTCTGAAGGGAATCCCGGCAACCTGTATCTGGCGCATCTCTTGCCGCCAAACGGTACGGGTCAGGTATGCAATATTCTCAAGCACACGCCCTTTCATCACTCCATCATGGCCTTCGACCGCTTTATTGAGGATCTCGAATCAGACATGCAACGTGCGCGCGGAACCCACGCGGTAGGCCATGAGAGGGAATCGGCCATGCTCGTGAGCGCCTCATCACGAAGCCGAGTTGAACAAGAAGATCGCCTGGTGGAACTGGCAGAGTTGGCGTCTTCTGCGGGTGTCACGGTCGTCGACCGAATGGCGCAACGAACACAGGACGGTCATCAACGTTACTTGTTGGGGAGCGGCAAGCTCAAAGATGTCCTGATCCAGACGCTCCACAGAGGGGCGGACATGGTCATCTTCGATCAGACTCTCACACCCGCGCAATCCAGGGCGATATCTGAAATGACGGACATTAAGGTCATTGATCGAACCCAGCTCATCTTGGACATCTTCGCTCGGCGGGCTCACAGCCGTGAGGGAAAAGTACAAGTCGAGCTTGCGCAACTCCGATATTTGCTTCCAAGACTTTCCGGGAAAGGCCAGGAGCTGTCCCGGCTCGGCGGAGGAATAGGCTCACGCGGCCCCGGCGAAACGAAGCTGGAAACGGATCGGCGGAGAATCAGGGACCGCATCACGCATCTCGAACGCGAACTAGATCAGTTCGGCCGTCACCAGGATCAGCGGCGCGCCCGTCGAACGAGGCACGGGCTGCCGGTGGTTTCGCTGGTTGGATACACCAATGCCGGAAAATCGACCCTCTTGAATGTCCTTACCAACAGTCATGTCTCCGCTGATGATCGGGTATTTGAAACACTTGATACGACAAGCCGCAGACTTCGATTCCCGCAAGATCGCGAGGTGATCATCACGGACACCGTCGGATTCATCCGTGATTTACCTGAAGAACTGCTGGGAGCCTTTCGCACGACCCTCGAGGAATTACGCCAAGCGGATCTTCTGGTCCATGTTGTGGACGCCAGCGCGGTGGATGTCGACATCCAAATATCCGCCGTGGTTAAAATCCTTCAAGAACTGAATCTGGAGATGCTGCGGAGGACGCTCGTCTTCAATAAATGCGATAGAATTCCGCAGGCCACTGCAGACCTGCTTTGTCATCGCTATCAGGCCATCGGCGTATCCGCGCTTCAGCCCGACACTTTGCCGCCGCTCCTGGACCATCTCGACCGCGAACTCGCGGCGGTGGCGGCCCCTCAGCCATCGAACCAGGTCGACCAAGCGGTTGCGCTTGCATCTCGATTGTGACCTCTTCACAATCTGCAGCAGCCAGAACATGCGACGTACGCCAACATCGCCGGCGGCGACCCGGAAGCGATTGCAACGCATTGCGCAGGCACTTCAGGCTGCGATGCCGGACGCCAAGGTCGAACTCTCCCATCAATCCCCCTGGGAACTGTTGGTTGCCACCATCCTGTCGGCGCAGTGCACCGATCAACGGGTCAACCAAGTCACACCGGCGCTGTTCAGCCGATACAAGACGCCCTCCGATCTGGCCAAGGCTCGCCTATCAGATGTGGAAGCGATCATCCGGTCAACCGGATTCTTCAAGAGCAAAGCGAAGAACATCGTGGCCTGTGGCCAAGTCCTCAATGAACGATTCAACCAACGGGTACCGGAACGAATGGATGATTTGGTCACCCTTCCCGGAGTTGGACGCAAAACAGCCAATGTCCTGCTGGGTCAAGCCTTCGGTCAACCGGCAATAGTCGTAGATACACACGTGAAGCGCGTTGCCAATCGGCTCGATCTGACCACATCGGACGATCCGGTGCAGATCGAACAGGATCTCCAGCAACTGCTGCCGTCATCGCAATGGACCAGAGTGTCTCAGCGTCTGTTGTTGCACGGCCGCTATATCTGTCTTGCCCGGAGACCCTTGTGCGGGCGGTGCCCGATTTATGACTACTGCTATGCGACGGAGAAGCTGCCTCGATGATTCATAGCATGACCGGATTTGGGCGAAAACAAGCGCCGTGGCAGGAGGGGACCATTACCGTCGAAGTGCGGTCTGTGAACCATCGATTTCTCGAGGTGTCCTGCAGATTGCCCCGTACCTTGGCCACGCTCGAGGAGATTTTTAAGAAAGCGGTTCAGCAGCGCTGCACGCGTGGGCGTGTCGATTTGACGGTCACAATTCAAGGGACTAAGGGACGGAGCGGGACCGTTGCCCTTGACCATGCGCTGGCAAAACAGTACCATCACGCCCTCCGTGCGCTAAAAGCCTCTCTCAAACTGAGCGGGCCTATTGATGTGGCCTTGATCGCGGGACTCCGTGATGTCGTGTCGGTCTCAGACCAACCTCCCGAAGAGCCTGAATTGGCCAGAATGGTTCAACAACTGGCCAATAAGGCGTTGGACGACCTTCATGACATGCGAAAGCAGGAAGGCCTTGCCCTGGCCAAGGACATGCAGAAACGCGTTGAGACGATGAAGGATCACCGGTCTGCCGTGGCGAGTCGCTCGCCCATCGTGGTGCAGGAAACCTTCGAAAGGATGAAAGAACGCATCGCAAAACTACTGGGAACAGACCCTCCTGATCTTCCGCGACTGCACCAGGAATTGGCCGTCTATGCCGACCGTGGCGACATTACAGAAGAAATAGTCAGACTGGACTCCCATATGCTACAGTTTGAACAGCAGCTTAACCGTGCGGAATCTGTAGGTAAAACGCTCGAGTTCTTGCTCCAGGAAATGGGCCGGGAAGTCAATACAATCGGCTCGAAGGCGAACGATGCCGCTATCGCGGGGCATGTGATTCATATGAAAGCCGAACTGGAACGCATCCGAGAACAGGTTCAAAACGTCGAATGAACAGGTCCAGCACCACTCCGATGCCTTCCGGGCCGGTCCGATCTTCCACGGAACGGCGGGGGATTCTCTTTATTATTTCCGCACCGTCCGGTACCGGGAAAACCACATTGTGCAAGCAGCTCGTGGCGAGCATTCCTGGACTCTGGCACTCGGTGTCCTACACGACGAGGA
This sequence comes from Nitrospira sp., assembly GCA_035761525.1. Taxonomy (GTDB): domain Bacteria; phylum Nitrospirota; class Nitrospiria; order Nitrospirales; family Nitrospiraceae; genus Nitrospira_C. The sequence continues at coordinate 5,084 of DASTQY010000446.1, forward strand.
AGCCTCGTCCCGGCGAAGAACACGGTCGCGAGTATTATTTTACCGACGATGCCACCTTCCAAGCGATGATCGACCGACATGAGTTTGTCGAGTGGGCGCGCGTGTACGGCCACCTGTATGGAACTCCGAGAAGGACGTTGGCCGACAAGATCGAGCAAGGCATCGACGTGTTGTTGGAGATCGACGTGCAGGGGGCTTTGCAAGTGAAAAAGAAGTTCGACGACGCCGTGTCGATCTTCATCCTTCCGCCTTCGATGACCGTGCTCCGTCAGCGCCTACTGACTCGCGCCTCCGATTCCTCTGAGGAAATTCAGCGGCGACTGCAAAAAGTAAAAGAGGAAGTCTGGAGCTATCGGGAGTATGCTTATATTGTTCGCAACGATGATCTCACGCGTTCGTTGCAAGATCTCGAAAGTATTTTTCTGGGAGAACGGTTGAAAACAAAGCGGCTCAATATGGCCTGGATCGAAAACAACTTCATTCTAAACGACGAGGCCAAACCCGGAGATCGTAAAGATCTTCCCTAACCCAAGGAGTCAGATCCATGATCGACATGCTCAGCCTGTTACCGCAATACACGCCGGACCAGTTTGACTCCCGGCACCGCCTCGTCATTGTTGCTGCCCAGCGCGCGAAACACATTGTGCAGGGATCGCGTCCCTTTGGGATGTCGCGCTTCACGAAGGAGACAACCATTGCGCTGGACGAAGTGCTGCGCGGGGAAGCGAAATATCTCATCGGGAAGGATGCGCGAGACGCGATGAAGGAAGCCAAGCGCGGCAAAGAAGGCGAGACGGAGCGCATGGCCATGATGACCGGAGAAGACGCAAGGGAAATCAAAAAAGAACTCAGCGTCTACGTGGACGACAGCCCCAAGCCGGCAGGGGAGCCAGAAGAATAGCGCATGGAAGGCCCTGCCAGAAACCCTACGCTCACCGGTGCACGCATTGTGCTCGGCGTGACGGGGAGTATCGCCGCCTACAAGGCAGTGACTCTGCTGCGTGCGCTCGCGCGAGAAGGGGCGGTGGTCGACGTAGCTATGACCCGCTCTGCCACGAAGTTCGTGACTCCCTTGACCTTTGAAGTGTTGTCTGGACGGCCGGTCACCGCAGACCTGTTCCAAGCGCATCAGGAAATGAAGCATCTCTCACTGCCTGAGCAGGCCGACGTCATTGTGGTTGCACCCGCGACCGCAAATTTCCTGGCAAAGGCGGCTCTTGGAATGAGCGATGACTTGCTGTCAACCATGCTCTTGACGGGGCGATGTCCGCTTGTCTGTGCTCCCGCAATGGATGGCGGTATGTGGTTCCACCCCACGGTCGTCGCCCATGTGGAGGCGCTACGGGCTCGTGGCGCGATCATCGTTGATCCGGAAGAAGGCCCGCTCGCCTCCGGTCGGATCGGTCAAGGACGAATGGCTGGAGAGGAACGTATTTTGGACGCCGTGCGTGCTGTACTGACTCCGAAGCGGGATTATCAGGGTCAACGGGTCTTGCTGTCGGCTGGCCCGACGCAAGAGCCAATCGATCCGGTGCGCTACCTCTCGAACCGGTCGTCGGGCAAGATGGGTTATGCCATCGCCGAAGCAGCACGGAAGCGAGGCGCTGACGTCATTCTGGTCAGCGGCCCCACTTCGCTTTCTCCGCCCCCGGGAGTCGAGGTGATCCCGGTAGAGACAGCCGAAGAAATGGCGAAGCAGCTGAGCACCAGATTAGCCTGGTCTACGGTCGTCGTCATGGCCGCCGCCGTGGCAGATTTTCGTCCCAAGCAGGTCGCTCCTGAGAAATTGAAAAAGCAGGGTAGACAATCCGCTACGCTTGAACTGGAGCAGACCACCGATATTCTTTCGACGCTTTCAGGCCAGCGCACCACTCAAGTGCTGATCGGCTTTGCGGCGGAAACCCATGATCTCCTGCCCCACGCCCGAGCGAAACTCGCGTCGAAAGGCCTGGACTTGATCGTCGCGAATAAGGTGACCACGCCAGGAGCCGGGTTTGGCAGCGACTTCAATGCCGCCACGCTAATCGACCGAGAGGGTCACACGACAGATATTCCGCTGAAGTCCAAACGTGAATTGGCGGACGACATTTTAGATGCCGTACGCCGGTTGCTCGGGGACTCTGCTGCCCGGGCACACCTCCGCAAAAGGCGCTAACGATGCCCCCTCAGAAAAATATCGCGAGCGCGTTGGAAATCGATCGACTCGCCACGCAACTGGCGACAAATCCACGTTCGAAGGCATTTCTTCCGCTAGCGGAAGAATATTGCAAGGCGGGAATGTGGGAGGAAGCCGTCGGCGTACTGGAAGACGGTCTGAAGTATTACCCCGGATTCATCACGGCCATGGTGGTGCTGGGACGAGCGTATGACCAACTGAATCAGCCGACCAAGGCGAAAGCAGTCCTCGAGGGCGCCGTCAAGCTCAGTCCGGAAAATCTCCGCGCGCATCGGACTTTGCTCAAGATCTATGCCACGCAAGGACTCACCGAAGAAGCCCTCAAATCCTGTCGCGTGATCCTCGCAATGAACCCACGAGACGAGGAGGTACTTTCCCTCCAAGCATCATTGGGCATCCAAGAATCCGAGAAACTACAAGGCGCCTCACACCAGAAATACGCGGAAGTCACAGGCCGAGAATCTGTACAACCTGCCTCAAGAACCGCGAGGGGGCCAGCTGCCGCGCTTGAGGATGTCCCGATGTCCACTGTTGACATTGCCGCCGGAAAGCCGAGTTATCCGTTCACCGTTCAGAAACCGACTCAGGGTATCGCCTCTTCTGATCCTGAGGCGATGACCACTGCGTCAAATCAGGCAAGTCATGCTGATACCGTCGTACAGCTCGAGTCGTGGTTACGCTCACTCGAGCGGCAGCGCCGGGATCGACCGACAGGAGAGACGCACTCCGGCTCATAAGCTCTTAATATCTTTCGACAGTTTGACCGCTCTTCAGTAGCCTGTTACAATGCCGCTCTCCTAACGCTGCCGGCACGAACACCACCAGGTTTTGAATACATCGGCTATCATGCTCCGGATACTCGTCTTACATGGACCCAACTTGAATTTGCTCGGTACCCGGGAACAGTCCATCTATGGCACCCAATCGCTCGAGAATATCGACTCGGCGCTAACAACGCTCGCCGAGAATTTAGGGTTGCACCTCGACATTCGCCAATCGAACAGCGAGGGCGACTTGGTGAACTGGATTCAGGAGAGTGGGAGCGGCTATCACGGCATCATCATCAATCCGGCCGCCTACACCCATACGAGCATTGCGATCCGCGATGCGATTTCCGCTGTGGGCCTGCCCACCGTCGAAGTCCACTTGTCGAACATCCATCAGCGCGAACCATTTCGACATCATTCCCATGTGGCGGGAGTGGCATTAGGCCAGATATCCGGTTTGGGACCGTCGGGCTATCTCCTCGCGCTGCGAGGCCTCCACGATCATTTAGCAGGGACCAGAAAGCTCAAGAATCCTCCGACGGCGTCCCGCCGACAAAAACGGGCGTCACGATAGGGCAGCGGTGAACCTCATAGACGGTGAAGGGAGTAACGAGTGATTTCCACGACTGATTTTCGCGGCGGTGTGCGCCTGTTAGTTGACGGCGAGCCGTATTACATCGTCGAATTTCAACATGTGAAACCAGGAAAGGGCGGCGCGTTCGTCCGAACCAAGCTGAAGAGCTATCTCTCCGGCAATGTGCTGGACCGCACCTTCCGATCGGGTGAGCGCTTTGAAGAGCCGGACCTGGAAGAACGGGAAATGCAGTTCTTGTATGCCACCGGCAACGAATACACGTTCATGGACACCGAGACCTATGAGCAGTTGACGTTTGAGAAAAAGCAGCTCGGAGACAATGCCGATCTCCTCAAAGAGAACATGAACGCGAAAATTCTTATTTACGAGCATCGTCCGATCGACGTCGAGCTGCCGATCTTCATCGAACTCAAGGTCGTGGATGCGGAACCAGGGGTGCGCGGCGATACGGCGTCCGGCGGTACCAAGCCCGCGGTCGTCGAGACCGGCGCGACCATCAAAGTGCCGCTGTATTTGGAAGTCGGCACCGTCATCAAGATCGATACCCGTACGCGGGCCTACGTGGAGCGGGTCCGGTGAGCCGGAAGAAACCTCGCAAATCAACACGGCATGGAATTCCGATCGTGCTGCCTCAGTCCTTTGCCGGCGGGGCGGGCGCCCAGGATGCCGCTGCGCAGCAACGGCAAATTCAAGACATGATCGACCTGCTGAAACGGAACCACTGGACGGAGCTGGAGATGGAACGGGCCGGCATACGAATTAG
>DASTQY010000447.1:0-9963 GCA_035761525.1 Nitrospira sp.
GGAGTTTTTAATTTCGATGCTCTTGTGGACGTTCACGTTCATGACGATATACGACGGGATGCCAAAGGTGTTGCTGTTGTTCAAGAAATAGCTGTTGTAATAGCTGCCCTCAATCCAGCCTCCCCAACCGCTAGGCGTATGATCGTACTCAACTTTGGTGTTGAAGATATCAGTCGGCACGTTAGGCACCTTGTTTCCATCGCGGGTCAAGAAGCCAGCCGCAGTGCGATCCGAGAAATTGATATACTTCGCATCGATATGCGTATAGGCCCCTGAGAAACGCAATCCCGTGAGCGGGCGCCAATCATATCGAGCCTCGATTCCGCGATATTGCGAGGAGTCGGCATTGACGGATGCGGTATTCGCTCCCGAAATCGTTTGTGTAATGATCTCATTCTTAAAGAAGGTCCAAAACCCAACCAGTTCCACGACCAAATCCTTCGTCAGCCTCGACTCTGTGCCGATTTCCGTATTCAGATTTTTTTGCGGCTTGAGATCAAAATTGGTTCCTGGAAGACCGGTAACGGGGTCTCGCAGCAAGTTAGTGAATTGCGGTATCCCGTACCCCGTCGAAGCTCGTACCCAATGGCGGTAACCGTCAGCCGGCTTCCAAGTCAAGGACATCTCAGGCGCCCAGTTGTAGTAGGTGCGATCCGCGTTGACCCGCAACGGCGTAGCCCCCTCGTAGTTAATAGTCTGGACGCTGATCATGGATTGCTCGAACCCGAGCCCACCCGCGAGGATCCATTTCGGAACAAATTCGAGTTCCTCTCTGAAACGTCCACCGATATTGCGGATCGTGCCTCGGTTGTTTTGAATCAGTAAGCCGCGAGTGCCGTTGCCGTCCGCAAGATTTTGAAACGTTTGCCCTTCCTGCTCCATGTTGTTCACGAAAAACCCGACATAGCTCCTCAGAGGCATCTCCGCGAGCCGGCCATCATGCCTCAAATCCACATAGTTCTTATAGTTTGGATTCACATTGTCCGTGATCTGGGAGAAGTATTGATTGATATCTTTCACGTCGTAGTCGGCTTCAATTGTAAGCACGGTATTGGCGTTGAGTTGCCGCTCGTAGATGCCGCCGACGATCGTGCGGCGGTCGATGCGCTGCTGATGGAGCAACGAGGCATTGGCGCAGTTGGGATTGTAGATGCCCGGTGTGCACGCCGTCTGGGAGCCGCCGGCCTGGCGCTCGTCAGCAAGGAACTGTGATTGAGTTAATCTGGTCGGCACGCGCGTATCCAGCCAGTTCGTGATTGCTTTGAAATAAAAACTTTGCTTATCGTCGATGCTGAAACGCAGATTGAAGTTGAGCGTCTGGGTGTTGTAATCGCTGTTTCGAATGAACCCGTCTTCCGCGGCGTTACTAGCAAACAGGGACACATCAAGATTTTGAAATTGCTGGCCTACGGCAAAGGCCTGCTTGAAGAAGCCGTAGGAGCCTCCGGAGAGGAAGGTTTCAAACCCGTTGATGTCACTGCCGCGCCTGGTTCTGAAGTGGACCATGCCGCCGAGGGCATAGTTGTCGTACAGCGAAGACGACGCTCCGCGCAGCACTTCCGTGCTCCGCATAAACCAGGGATCGTGGATGTCGAGCCGGGAGAGTCCGTCGGATTGGGTCTGGATGAATCCGTCTTCGTAGATTTTGATATCGCGAACCGCGAACGTGGTTTTGGCGCCCTGCCCCCGGATCATGATGCTGAAGTCCCGCGGTCCGTTGGCTTGACGCAACACTACCCCGGGAAGGGACTCCAGCGATTCCTTCATCGTCCGGGTTGGCTGCGAATCTGTTTCTGCCGGAACCGTGGCAGATAAGGAAATCCCTTCAGGTCGTTTCTGTAGCCGTTGGCTGACGATGCTCATATCGGCCAGGTCGATATCAGGCCGTGCCGACACTTCAGGCGAAACAGGCTCGGCTGGTTCCTTGATGATCGAAGGACGCTCTTCCTCCGGTCGAGCCCTGTCCTTTTGCTGCTGCAATTCTTCCAATTCCTGCAAGATATTCTTGAGCTGATCACGTAGTTCGCGCTCGCGTGCCCCACCCGTGTCGGCCGGAGGTGCCGCCTGCGCCATGGCAATGCCCTCCCCGGAAGCCCACAACAACACAAGTCCGATCACTACGATGGGAAATCGCTTCACAGATCGATGCCGCTGTGCCCACATGATCCCCAGCTCCCTTCCAGCAGATGACGAACGCGCAGCCTCGAACGGCATGATGAAGATCCTCCGTTCGCGGCACAATCGATGAGTTGAATGAGAGATGTCCGTGAGACAGGTCAACGAGGGGGCGCGCGAGAGAGGGACCCGGAGTCAAACAACGTGGCGCGGGGGGTTGAATCGGCTGATCGCACCATCGCTATAAGAACGGAGACGGCAACAACCGGCACAGCGGCGGCAACCGCAACGCTCGGACTAACTTGGCACGCCCACGCACAGAGGGGTGAATGCGCTACATGTGAGTGACTATGGTGATGGGCGGTCGGCAGGTCCGCATGAAGGACGAGACAATTGGCGGCGCCAATTGCAAGGGCTGCGTACAGCACGACCATTCCGATCGCGAGAGCAGAAAAACAGCGCTTCATGGTCTGTCCGCGGCCAGCACGTGTCGCACCAAGGCAATTGATTCGGAACTGTCCCACTGACGAGGGCCGACGGCGCGACCCACGATGTGGCCATCCTGCCCGATCACAACTGTGGTCGGAAGTCCCCGTACAGAGAGCTTGCGCGACAGTTCTTGATCTTCGTCGAACGCGACAGGCAGACGGATATCAAGTTGATCAAGAAATTGTCTGATGCCTTGCGGATATATGTCCGCCGTGACTGTCACGACGCGGACACGAGCCGAATCAAATTGCTCCTGCAGTCTACCGAGCGATGGCATTTCCTCTTTACATGGCCCGCACCAGGTGGCCCAAAAATTCAAGAGTACGACCTTCCCTATGAGATCCGCCGAGCGAAGCGTTCCCCCATCGAGCGCCTTCAGATCGAACGTGTCGATTGGATTGCCTGTCGGGACTCGACTCACACGGAGCGCGACGAACGGGTCGGCCGATGGATCGGCGCCAGACAGAGAACCGTCGAAACCGAACATCACCGCATATGCAGCGATGAGCGCTGCGAGAAACGATCGGTATTTCTCATGGCCCATGATTGACGATCTCCGCTTCCGCTACAGCAACAGCCGGTAACTGCATCGTCTGGACTATGAGACGATGCGCCGGCATCGCGTGTTCCTTCCAACCCATTACGACGGTGCCGTGTTGGTTGACGGCAATGGTCGGTGTCTGTCCATTCTTCTCGTTCAGCTTGAATGGAACGCTAAATGATTGCCCTCGGTCGACAGAGTGACTCATCACAATCTCACGGCGTACAGGGGATTGCTCTTCCCAAATTACGGCCACACGTCCCTCCGGATCGACTGCTAATTGCGGATGGTCGGGAAACGTCCCTTTCGAGCGGTTGAGCTGCTTCTTGTCTGAAAAGGTGTTCCCCCGGTCATCCGAGTAGGCCAGATAAATGGCGGGCGTTTCATCCGCCCCTTCCGTGTACCACACGACGTAGAGCCGTCCCGCCCGGTCCACACCCATCGACGCCGGGCGATGCGGACAGGCCTGATACACCCATTGATCGTGGCCCACCACGACAGGAGACGAAAAAGTCTCGCCCCCATCGGTTGATGTAGCGACCACTGTCTCGCGGACGTTGCCGTCGAAAATTTTGCGCCAGGCGACATAGACGGCGTCGGCCGAAGCGGCAACCGCTGTGCGGCAACAGACGCAAGTATTGTCGTCGACTTTGAAATTCTTGGTGATCGTGCGTCCGTGATCCGTCGACCTCGCGACGAACGTTCCAGGCTCCTTCTTGCCTTCCCGGCCGTCGATCCAGGCCAGATGCACCGCCCCATCAGGGGCGATTTGGACCGCATCAAACGCGTGTTGAATCACCTGTTCATCGTCGTTGACCAAAGTGGAGGGGGCAAAAGAGCGTCCGCCGTCGATGGACCGGCTTAATCTTAATTCTCCGGAAAATGGTTTGTCGGGGGCGATCCTGGGATGGGTCTTTGACCAGGTGACGAAGATCTCGCCTCCGCGAACCGCCACGGCGGGCGATTCCTGACGATAGTAGGGACTCTCGCTTGGCCGATTCACCGGAACCGGAGTTCCAAGCGGACCACCGGGCATTTCCGATCTCGCGAATAGAATCGTACGGGTGTCTTTGTCTTCCTCCACCCAGGCGGCAAAGATGATTCCTTGCTCGTCGATCTGTACCGAGGGACCCACCACCGTCTTCGAATGGTGGACTGACATATGTTTCGCGCCGAAGCTCACCGGTGGATGTTGCGTCCCGGCCACGGCTGAGACGATCGGCCACAAGGCGATCAGCCCCACGATGAACAGGATGAGTGACGAGTGGATAGAGACGCGGTACCGGTGGGTCCTAGCTGATCCCTTTTTCACGGTATTAGTTCGCCAAACTATAGACGATGGGAAGACTGACGACGATTTCCGATTTGCTGATGGCATGTTTCATATGTAAGGGGCAGGCAAGTCGAACCGCCTCCATCGCAGCCGTATCAAGTATGTGATGGCCGGAACTCTTTTGAACGGATACCTCCGCCAGATGTCCATCCGCCCGTATGACCGCTTTCAAGATCACCTTTCCTTCTTGACCGTTCAAACGAGCAGACGTGGGATAGCGTTTGAGTTCACCCACACGCCGCCACAGGGACTCGCCCACCCACCGATGATCGATCTTGGTGTCAGGGCCGGGAGCCGTCTTGGCCACCTGAGTCGACGCCTCTGGCAGGCTGGCTTTCGGCGGCGAGGGTGTGGTTGGTTCGGCGGATGTCGCAGGCTGGGCAGGGTTCTGGATGTTCGCCTCTCGCACCGGCTCGACGGTCGAAGTCTCACTGACCGGCGGTTGGGCGACGCGATCCTCTTTCGTTTCCGCCGGAGGAATGGGCGCAAGGGGCTGGCGCTGCGCGATGACCGGCTCGACATGCGGAGCCGGCTCTGGCTTCTCAGCTTCAAGCACAGGTTGGGGGTCGGACTTCGGGACCTCCACAGCCTGCTGTTCAATCGGCTCGTGTGCCTGGGGGCGCACCTCGGCCATCTGTTCAACCGGCTCGAATTGTGGGGGCGCAATGAGATCGGCTTTCTGTTCGATCGGTTTGGCCGGCTGGGGCCTGGAATGGACCATTTCTACCGACTGGTGCGGTGCAACCCGGTTCAAGGCCGTTTCCCGTGTCGATGTAGACGGGCGAGGGACGACCGGTTTGCTGTGAGTCTGAACTTCAGGAGCTATCGGCTGCGCGGGTTCAGGCAAGGATTCAGTCCTTACTGCGTCAACCAGTGCCACATCCCACTTGAATACTTCTTCCTTCAGGACAGGCTTGACCTGAGCGGCAAAGATCACTGCCAGCAACACCGCAAGGCCATGCAGCAGCAGCGAGAACCCCCAGGCGGGGAGGAGAAATCTGTTCTGGTCTGTAGACGTCATACGGACACCACGAGAAAGGGAACGCTCTGTCCGACGCTGCAGATCGGCGCACACTGCGACCGCAACGTTTGACACAGGTCGAACTATATCGTGACGTCTGTCGGAGGGCCGCGGGAAGAGAGAAGGGAGGAGAAGCCGGAGGAAAAATCGGGCAGTGCTGAACATTCCACGCGCGAGACGGGGGAGCGTTCGATGAGATCCGGAGCGGTGACCGTGTCGAGGACCTGCCCTGCGGCGCACATCCATGCGCAGAGCACTGTCGCATGCGTCGATTTTTGATGATGGGCGTGGTGAGATTCGTGGGAGATGGCCTGCGCCGAGCCCAGTCCTCCAATGACGAGGAGACACAGGACGAGAACAACGGCAAGCGACTTTTTCGGCGACCAAGACATCAATAGGCTCAACGAGACAAGATCCAACGCTGGGATGGTAGCTAAACCCACGGTACAGCGTCAAGCCTGAGTATCGGAAGCCCTTGTCTTCCCGATAGGATTCAGAAAATTTTTCCGGTATACTGCCTCGATCGCGTTGCTGTTCACACCGATTTTTGCCTGTAGAGCTCGATGCTGACACAGATCCTCAACTTCATTTTCGGCAGCAAGAACGACCGTGAAATCAAGGGCTTGATGCCCGTTGTCCACCGCATCAACGGTTTGGAATCTGACCTGATTCCGCTCTCCGATCAGGCCTTAGCCGACAAGACTCAGACCTTCAGGAAGCGGCTGGCCGCCGGCGAAACCCTCGACGATATTCTTCCAGAAGCCTTCGCCGTCTGCCGCGAGATGTCTCGGCGCAAGCTGAACATGCGTCATTTCGACGTCCAACTGATCGGGGGCATGATTCTTCACAAAGGCCGGATCTCCGAAATGAAAACCGGCGAAGGGAAAACGCTCGTCGCGACACTTCCCATTTACCTCAACGCCCTTGAAGGTAAGGGCGCTCATCTCGTGACGGTCAACGACTATCTGGCCAAACGGGATGCGCAATGGATGGGCCAGCTCTATCATGCACTCGCGCTGTCCACCGGAGTCATTCAGCACGACGCCTCGTTCATCTACGATCCGACCTACGATGCCTCCGATAAGCGCCTCCAGCACCTCCGGCCTTGTACCAGGTACGAGGCCTACCGCGCCGACATTACCTATGGGACGAACAACGAGTATGGCTTCGACTATCTCCGCGACAATCTGGTCGTGACCGCATTGGATCAATGCGTACAGCGGGACCTGAATTTCGCGATCGTGGACGAGGTCGACAGCATCCTCATCGACGAAGCACGGACACCGCTGATCATCTCCGGACCCACCGACCAGAGCACCGATCTCTACTACCGCATCAACGCCATTATTCCGCAGCTCAAGCCGGAACACGACTATACAATCGAAGAGAAAACCAAGACGGCCGCCCTCACCGAGGAAGGCAACGTGCGCGTAGAAAAGCTCTTGGGAGTCGACAATCTTTACGATCCGGCCAACATGGACCTCGTCCATCACGTCGTCAAAGCGCTGCAGGCTTATGCGCTCTACAAGCGTGATGTCGACTATGTGGTGAAAGACGGCGAGGTCATCATTGTCGATGAATTCACCGGCCGATTGATGCCGGGCCGCCGCTGGAGCGACGGACTGCACCAGGCTGTCGAAGCGAAAGAAGGCGTCAAGATCGCCAATGAGAACCAGACCCTGGCCTCTGTGACTTTCCAGAACTACTTCCGCATGTACAAGAAACTTGGCGGCATGACCGGCACCGCCGACACCGAGGCGGCGGAGTTTGCGAAGATCTACAACCTCGACGTGAACGTGGTCCCCACCAATAGGAAAATGATTCGGCTGGACTACGCCGACGTGGTCTACCGCACCGAAAAGGAAAAATTCGCCGCAATCGTCGAAGAGATCAAGGACTGCCACCAACGAGGCCAACCGGTTTTGGTGGGCACCATCTCTATCGAGAAATCGGAAAAGATCGCCGGCATGCTGAGCCGAAACGGGATCAAACACAACGTGCTGAATGCCAAGCAGCACGAGCGTGAAGCTGAAATCGTGGCGCAGGCCGGACGGAAAGGCGCCGTAACGATCGCCACCAACATGGCAGGTCGCGGAACCGACATTCTCCTTGGTGGCAATGCCGACTTCATGTTCAAGCAGGTGCTGTACCGGGAAGAACAACTGGCGGAGGAACGAAAGCTCGCCGTCTATGAAGAGATTCGTGCCGACTGCGAACAGAACAAGCAGGAGGTGGTCTCCCTCGGCGGGTTACACATCCTCGGGACAGAACGGCATGAGAGCCGCCGCATCGACAACCAGCTGCGCGGACGCGCGGGCCGTCAAGGCGATCCGGGTTCCTCCCGGTTTTATCTGTCGCTTGAAGATGATTTGATGCGTATTTTTGCCTCCGAGAGGGTGTCGCAACTGATGTTGAAGCTCGGCATGGAGGAAGGCATCCCGATCGAGCACGGCATGGTCACTCGCGCGATCGCGAATGCCCAAAAGAAGGTCGAGGCGCACAATTTTGAAATCCGAAAGCAACTCCTCGAGTATGACGACGTCATGAACAAGCAGCGGGAGGTCATCTACCAACACCGCCGGGCGGTCTTGGCAGGCGAAAACCTCAGCGACGACTTGCGCGAAATGATGGAAAACTTGGTCGAGTCCGCACTCAATGTGTACTGCCCCGCTGAACAATATCCCGAAGAATGGGACATGAAAGGGCTGGCCGAGATGATGCAGGGCCAGTTTGGACTCGACATCACGCAGGGCAAGCAGGACGGCGGTGAATCTCTCCGTGACGTGGGACGAGACGCGCTCCTTGAAGATCTGAAGGCCCAGATACGCGACGGCTATGACCGAAAGGAAAAAGAACTTGGGCCAGAGCTCATGCGCTTCCTGGAGAAAACTTTCATGCTGCAGGTGATCGACCACCATTGGAAGGACCACCTGTTGGGAATGGACCATCTGCGTGACGGCATCGGCCTCCGGGGCTACGGCCAGAAAGATCCGCTCATCGAGTACAAGCGGGAAGGATACGATCTGTTCGCGGGCATGATGGAACGCATCAAGTCGGATACGATCGAGCGGCTCTTCCTTGTGCAGGCCGTTCGGGAAGGCGAACGCTCCGCCCCCCCTCCGTCCGTCCTGTCACGGCCTCAGCCCAAGCTCACATTGAACCGCGGGGAAGAACCGGTGTCCACGCCAACGGTCCATCGCAGCGACGACAAAGTCGGGCGCAACGACCCTTGTCCGTGCGGCTCAGGGAAAAAATATAAAAAATGCCACGGGGCATAAGGATCAGGATGCAAGCCCGGCTCCGCTTACCCGACCATGCGACCGCTCGTATCTCACAGTTGCTTGGCGCGCAGCCCCTTGCGAGTGACTTGCCGGCAATTCGTGTCGAACGACCGCGACTCGACTTATTTCTTCTCCTTTCTAGCTAATAAGGGGAAGCTCCCTGGCTCTCGTTTTTGCGAATCGCGAGATCGATTCGTCCTTTTCCCTCCCTCATTATCCATGTAGGCAAGATCCCTCGCCTAATTCGCGATTTTCCCGACAGCTCAGGCACTATTCCTTCGAAGCACAACGACTCTCCGCAGGCGAGTCATGCCGATGTTTGAAGTTTCGTCCCGTGAGGCGTCGGACGAAACAAGTTTTGGCGTCAAGCTGTGCCTGAGACGAACAATGGTCGAGTTGATGGGCCAAAGCGGATTCAGCGCAGCAATTCCGCCTTATCCCGCCTTGACTTAGCGCACTCCTAGAGGCTACTCTACACGACTTTTGGACGCCCCACCATTATGGGTTTAGCCACCCAGGGCTCGGGGTGTCCCTTTTATTATGGATTTTCCCGGAGTTCTTCGTGAGCACCGGCCATCCTCAACTCGTCGCCGCTATTGCATCCGAAATCGCACGTGAGGGTCCCATCCCTTTCGTCCGGTTTATGGAGCTTGCCCTCTACCATCCGCAATTCGGTTACTACATGCGCTTCCCCGAGGGCGGCGCAGAGCGGATAGGTTGGAATGGCGATTTTTATACAAGCTCAGACGTTCACCCAATCCTAGGACAAGCCATCGCCAGGCAAGCCGCACAAATTGATGCCCTGCTGGGATATCCGAATCCTTTTACAGTTGTGGAGATGGGACCGGGTAAAGGCCTCCTGGCCAGTCACGTGTTGTCGGGGCTCCAACTTGCTCCTCAGTCGCTGGCACACCGCCTGCGATACGTCCTCATCGAATGCAGTCCGGCGATGCGCGCAATGCAGCAACGACACCTCGATTCCTGGCTCAGGCAAACCGGTTGCGTGAGTTGGGTGGAAGATGTCAACAGCCTCGCGAGAGAAAGCGTGCGCGGCCTGATGTTCAGCAACGAATTACCCGATGCCTTCCCTGTCCACCGAGTCCAACAAAAGGACCACGCGCTCTGGGAAGTCTTCGTGGACGTTCGGGACGGCGGTTTTGTGGAATGTCTGAAAAGCCTCTCA
>DASTQY010000448.1:0-2717 GCA_035761525.1 Nitrospira sp.
TATGAAGCGCCCCAGCCGATGAAAAATGTGGCCGCAATGTGCGACACAGCGTGCATCGTTCCTGCGGTCCAGCGGTACCATTTCACATAGGTATCCGTAAAAAGGAAAAAGCCTAGGAAGAGCACGGCCGTCCAAAAGATCGGGAATGGTGTGAGCAGCAATTTTTCTAGAACCCGCGACGCCGCTTCAGTCACGTCGGATGTGTCGCCGACCTTTGCCATCACGGACCATGCCGTCAATAAGTACAGACTGGCCGGTGCGATACCGAATTTCCAATTCACAAGAGGAAAAAGACCATTACGGAGGGAGAGTAGTCGTGACACTGTGGGGTTCGGCCAACTGACTTTATGATGAAATGTCCTCGCAGCATCAGCCTGCGCAGGCGGTAACGTTTCTACCAGGTCATTCACCTTCCAGCCATGGGTCGGATGGAGAAATGCGCCACCTCCACCGGCAATAATTTTTTGGGTACCATCCCGCGCTTCGTGTCGGCGATAGTGATGAAGGTCTCCGGCTAGAAACACCTGAACGGATTTACCTTTGAGGATCTCCTTCTCCACAAAGTCAAGATTTCGGTCATTCACATTGAGGTCGTACCGTAGGTACTCAGCCTCATAGAACCACGTCGGTTCGGAATTGCACAGGATAATGCTGTCCCCATCCGGGATCTGTTTGGCGACCAGCTGGAAATATTTTACCTGTGGGCCATCGATGTATGACGTGAGTTGCGTGTCCAGCGCTAAGAGCCACCAGCCGTGCGGAAGCTTCATCGCAAAGTAACTGCGCAGCTGTGGGGTCGGAAATCCAGCAATCTCATCCTTGTCGACAAAATACCGTGTGAAGGCCACTAAGCTGTCATACCAGTCATGGTTTCCAGGTATGGCAAACATATCGGGGCGGGCCTTGTCGCCATTGTAAGCGCACTCATACGGATGGAATGTCCGCTCCTTGTAGGCCAATCGACTGGCGGTGGGATACACTTCATCGCCACCAAAGAGAATCACGTGACCACGAACTGTCACATACAGGTTCTTTTCCCAGTTGAGGTCAAGCTTGGGGCGACTGCTGTGGTAGGCGACGGCATAGGTGGAGTTCCAGCCTTCCCCTAAATCGGCGACGTAATCCAACCAAAATTCCTTGTGCTGCGAGTAGTCAATGATGAAGTGTGTTGGGTCATCATCTGGCAAATCATCTGGATCATCATAGAGCGCTTCGATCAACCGGTAATCTGCGTGCCGCCCGAAGATCGTAGAAGTGACGACTTGTCCTGCTGTGCGCAGCAGCTGAGGCGGATCGTACCATCCCACCATTTGGTGTCTTTTAAGCGAGATGCTGTCGTTGTTGGATGGCGTTCGTGCCTTGAGAGGCGTGGATGGCTTTGTGGTGAGGGGGTGGTTGATTGGTGCTGAGCGGTCAGCTTCAGACATGCGGGAGTGTACCATAGCCTCTTGCCAAAGAAGAACGATGATTAAGCATCGGCTATTAAGAAGAAGACCAAGAAAGGCCGCCCAGGGAGGGTCAGGCAGGAACGTCGACGTATTCAACTTGACTTATGTCAAAGCGTTCGACAAGCGGAGCAAGGAGCCAACCCGCTCTTTCGAACAGGTCCTCAAAGATCTCAAGCGTGACGGACTCTTATAGTCTCGTCGTCAAGAAGTCTGCAGCACGGGAGCTGCGTGCAATAGATCTCTGAGAGATAGTTGTTTCCTGGCAGAGAGCTTCATCTATAGCCCTTTACGCTTGCGTCTCTGATTAGAAACGAGTACCGTAACTCATGGCATTTGATCGCATCAAAGTCGATCCCAACGTCTGTGGAGGGAAGCCGACAGTGAGAGGCCTCCGCATTACGGTGGATTTTGTTCTCAAGTTGCTCGGCGATGGATATACGGCAAAACAGATTATCGGGGAATATCCGGAGCTTGAGCTTGACGATGTGTATCAGGCGGCCAAATACGGCGCCTGGCTGGCCAGTGAGAGAACGACCGCTGTGTAATGAGGCTTCTTGCCGATTTGCATATCTCACCTCGCACCGTTGAATATCTACAGTCTCTCAGTCATGACGTTGTCCGTGTATCTCAGGTGCTTCCTCCGACGAGTTCTGATCACCAAATCATCGCATATGCAGTCAGTGATCGTCGTGCCATTCTGACGCAAGATCTGGACTTTTCTGCTGAGATTGCAGTATCGGGACAAGCCTTTCCTTCTGTGGTTCTCTTGCGCCTCTCATCCTCTCGTGTTGAAACTGTGAATGCTGTTCTTTCCGATGTCCTGCCGACATTGGAACAGGACGTTAAAGACGGCGCGCTAATTACCGTTGAAGACCACCGTCTCCGGCGACGGAGATTGCCTCTCTCGTCTGCGTAGTCTAAAAATCTTTTGAGGAATCTGAAAATAAAGAAAGGCCGCGCTCCAATGTTATTGGAGCGCGGCCTCAGAGCGTGAAGGCAACCGGTCAGCTCCTGGAAGGGTCAGGACCAGAATCTGCTTGGCCATCGGTTGGCGCTTGTCAGCGACGGCCTCTGGTCGGCTTCACACCTCCTCGTTGGTCGGGTTTTGGCCTATGGCTTATCGCACGAAACCACGAGCGAGTGATCGTCTCGATAAGCGATCGGACAAAACCTGAATGTCGGCGCTGCTAGGGCGTCTTCTACTGGTCTCAGCAGTCCGCACTCATGATTCAGCATTGATTCGTTTAGTCTTGCCAGATGCGAGTCACG
>DASTQY010000449.1:0-7103 GCA_035761525.1 Nitrospira sp.
CAGGGCGGACACTGGACGATTGTGGAGCACGTGCTTGGCTTGTTGACCGAAGCGGAGGAAGTGAGACCGGACCTCAACGAGGCCCATAAGAAAAAACAGTACAACATGTTCGATCAGCTGGGGAGCTCGGACCTAGTCACACTCATCAAGCAGTATCTGAACAGTGCTGACAAGCCTCGGACGGAAGGACTTGAGACTGTGCTGTTGATGATGAAACCATCGGCCATGCCTGCGCTCTGCAGTCTCCTAGGCGACTTGGAACATGCGGCTCATCAGGCCCTGATTGCCAACGCCCTGGTCGAACTGGCAAAAGACAGCCCTGAGATTATCGTGAAACATTTGAGCGATCGCCGCGTGACCTTTGTTCGCAATCTCCTTGGCATCATCACAAGGTGGAATAATCCCAAGCTGTCAGAAGCAGTGGAAAAGATCCTGCGCCATCCCGATCCGCTGATCAGGCGAGAAGCGATCAGAACGCTGGCCGGCCTGAAACCCAGCGGCAGCGCTGCCAAACTCGTGCCCTTATTGAACGACCAGGATGAGGGCGTGCGCCTTGCCACACTCAAACCGCTGCTGACCGGTCACTACACGGCCACATTCAGTGTCTGGGAACCGATCGTCAACGCGGAAAACTTCAACGAGCGGGAAGCCGCCGAGAAGCGAAATATTTTTCAGGCCATGCGTGTCACCGTCGGCGACGAAGCCGTTCCTTATTGGGCCACCTTGTTGACCGACTGGGGATGGACAAACCGGAAAAAGCGTGAAGACCTCGCGTTACTGGCCGTTGATGCCCTGGGGAAACTGGGAACAGCCGCCGCAAAGGCCGCCCTCGATACGGGTTCAAAAAAAGGGACTGCAGCAGTCAAGCAAGCCTGTACCGCCGCCCTCACCGGCACCAACAAACAGGCACGTACGGCCTGAAGCAATGAGAGACAGAAGGATGTCCTTCCATGGCTGATCCTTTGCGCGCATCTGACGGTCCGGCCCCGAATGCCCCGGCGGTCCAACCGATCCTCACTCATGAAAAGTCGCTGACCAAGAAGGTCGCCAAAGGGTCGGAGGCCGGCGACATCTACGACCAGCAGATTTTGATGCTGGGGACGCAGCTGGTGACTCAAGTCAGCATCCTGATCAAGATGTCGCGCCTACACGGCCGCACGAACTCAGCGTTGGAGAGCCCGGTGGAGAGCGCCCTTACCGTCATCAAGACGCTCGCACAGGATGAACCGATCTCGGTTCGGCTGCAGAACGATTTCCTCTTTCTCGGACAGCGGCACCTGAAAGTTACGGCCGCACAGATGCCCGTGTTTTCGACCGTCATCGATACGTTCAACCAATGGCGTATCGGAGGTGTGTCATTCTCCAAGGACGTCGAGTCCCGGGATTTTCGCGAATTCATTTTTCAGCTTTTGGCCTTCGATGCAGCCACCAGTTCAATCGCCACGCTTCGGACCGCTCTCGAGCAGAAGGCAGTTAAGGGCATCGAGATCGAAGAACTGCGCGTGCTGCGCGGGAAGGCCACGGCCAAGACCCGCTATGCCAATGCAGCCTCGGCAGTCGGAACGTTGGTACAGGATTCGCGTGAGAAAGGAACGATCGGCTTCAAGCAAGCCAAGCGTGCCATCCAAAGCATCGTCGATCTCATGATGAACGACGAAGCCTCCTTATTGGGCCTCACGACGCTTCGTTGTCACGATCAATACACGCATAACCATTCAGTCAACGTATCATTACTCTCAATGGCTCTCGGCAACCGGGCCGGCTATCCGAAGGTCGAACTCGCCGATCTGGGCCTGGCCGCCCTCTTTCACGACCTCGGCAAGGCGACGATCCCCATGGAAGTGTTGAATAAGCCCAGCGAGTTTACCGAAGAAGAATGGGCGATGATGCGTAATCACCCCACCGAGGGCGCACTGAGCCTGGCCAAAATGCGTGGGATCACAAATCTTCCTGGGCGGATGGCATCGGCGTCATTCGAACACCATATGAACATGGACTTCTCGGGCTATCCCAAACTGAACCTTTCTTGGAAGATTTCCATGACTGGTCGCATCCTCATGATCGCCGACTGTTATGACGCAATGACCTCGTCTCGCGTGTACCGGCGAGAGCCGATGTCTCCTTCCAAGGTCCTCGGTTTCATGTTCGCCAAAGCCGGCACATCCTTCGACCCGACGTTGATGAAACTATTCATGACGTGCGTCGGCATTGTCCCTATCGGCAGCCTGGTCCTCCTGGATAGCAACGAACTGGCCGTGGTCCTGAAGCCGGCTGTCGATCCGTCCGAGGCGGAGTATCCGTTTGTGAAAGTCATTACGGATGCACAAGGCGAGGCCATCGACAACGGCCGCGAAATCGATCTCCGGGAAAAAAATGAGAACGGCGACTATCGCAACTACATCGTCCGCTTGATCGACAACTCCGAGCACAAATTTGATACGAGCCGCTATTTTGTTTGACGACCCGGCTTGCCACTCGTGGCGGTCTCCGCCGCGAGCGGCATCGGGGGCTCCTTGACACTGCCATTCACCGCCGTTATTCTTTCCTTTTCTCAACGAGTTTAGCTACTCATCCACTAAGGAGCCGACACTATGCGTATCGCGAAGACCCTTGGGGGTCAGACGGTTCTCGTCCTTGCGGCCGTCGGGTTGTGGGTACTCAGTCTGACGGGCGCGGGCGTGGCCGCAGCGGCGGAATTTAAGATGGGGGTCATTGATCCCCAGGCCGTACTGGAAAAATCAAAGGCGGGAAAGAAGGCGCTCGATGGTCTCAAAGAGTACGTCTCGACGCGACAAAAGCTCTTGTCGAGGGATGAGGAAGAGCTGCGCAACACCGAGAAGACGCTCAAGGAAGCCGGCGCTAAGCTCAGCGAGGGAGAGAAAAAAGAGAAGGAGGCGCAGTTTCGCAGCAAGATTCAAGATTATCAGAAGCGAGCACAGGAGTTTAATCAGGAACTCCAGGGGAAACAGAAAGAACTCGTAGACGAGTACATGAAGCGGATTGCATCGGCGACGCAGACCGTCGCCGAGAAGGGTGGTTTTTCGATCGTCGTCGACAAGGGCAGCGAACAGACCATCAGGATTGTGATCTACAGCAAGGATGCCATCGACCTGACCGATCAGGTCATCAAGGAATTCGATCGGGTAAACAGCAAGTAGAGACGCCCAGCCTGACGGGCTTCTCGCGGAGAGGTTCCGTCAGGATTCCATCGGATATCCCGCTTCCCTCCACGCCTTGATCCCGCCATCCATCGAGGTGACATTCGTGTAGCCCATCTGCTGCAGTGCATCCGCAGCGAGCGCGGATCGATAGCCTCCCCCGCAATACAGAACAATCGAAGCTCGCTTATCGGCAACCAGCGTCTCGATATCCCGCTCGATGATGCCTTTTCCCAGATGACGTGCCCCTTTGGCGTGGTCTTTCCCAAACTCATGATCTTCCCGGACATCAAAAAAGTGCGTGACTTCCCCGCCATCGAGGCGCGCCTTAGCCTCGGCTACCGTGCATGCCTTCACCCGTGCACGCGCGGCCTCCACCAATTTCAAAAATCCGGGGTTATGCTTCATGCGGTCATCGTTTCGACGTCAAAACAACCGTGCTTGCTCGCGTCCCGGTCGACGAAACGTCGCCGGCACATGATCGTCGTCGGATTCCTCGAAGCCGGCCTTCCGCTTCGCCACTTCAAACAAGCGTTCGATCGCATTCCAATACGGTCCTTGACCATGGTGGCGTGAAAAGAAAGCGCTATCCGACATGGCACCTCCACGAACCTCCTTGATGCGATGCGTGATCTTACCGATCCGCTCAGGAAAGGCTTCTGCCATGCGCTCGATAAAAACCGATTCCACCGATGTCGACAGCCGTAACAGGGTATGCATGGCTTGCCTGGCGCCGGCTTGCCGGGCTCTGTGCAGGAGATCCGGGATGTCTTCGTCGTTGAGACCTGGAATGATCGGGGCAATGGAAACGCCGGTTGGGATTCCGGCATCGGACAAACGAGCCATGGCGTCAAAACGCTTCCGGGTTGTTGGAGCCTGCGGTTCAACGCGCCGGGCCACTTCATCATCGGCAAAGGGAATGCTGCAGTATACCCTCACCGAGGCTTCCTGCTGCAATCGTTTAAGGATGTCCAAATCGCGGAGAACCAACACACCTTTCGTGATGATGGCCACGGGGTTCCGATACTCTGCACAGACCTCCAGGCACGCACGGGTCAATTCGAGCGACGCTTCGATCGGTTGGTAGCAGTCGGTGTTGCCGGAAAACACGATCAACTCCCCTCTCCAGGATGGTTTTTCGAACGCCCGACGCAACAATTCCGGCGCATTACGCTTGACGACGATCTTCGACTCGAAATCAGTTCCCGCCCCGAAGCCCCAATATTCATGCGTCGGCCTAGCATAACAATATGCGCAAGCATGAAAACACCCTCGATACGGATTGACACTCCACCGAAAAGATAGATCCGGGCTGTCATTGCGGCTGAGAATTTCTCTTGTCGCGTCATCGTAGAGTTCGAGCCGAGCAGATGAAGCCGGTTCGAGGAGGTCTCGATGTGTGGACTCATACGGGTTGGGAGGATTGGACATCGCGCGCATGTTCTTATGGTCTCTCTTCGGCCTGCCGCTGTCAACGGGGCTCGCAACGCGCCGTTCGTTGACTCCTCGCCACCTCGATGTTAGATTTCAGCCGCCATTTGGAACGCGCCTCTCATGTACGATTTACGCGATCTCCGCGACAATTTGGACCAGATCAAGAGTCGACTCGGAACTCGCGGCCGAGACGTCCAATGGGACTCTCTTCGTAAACTGCTTGAAGAACGGCGCGGTTTAACCGTCCAAGTCGAACAACTCAGGGCAGATCTGAAGAAGGGCTCCGATGAAGTCGCCACGCTGAAACGACAGAAACTGCCGAGTGATGCCGCTGTGGCCGCCATGAAGCAGCTCGGTGAGCGCATCGCGGATGTGGAATCGGCGCTTCGCACCATTGAAGAGCATCTTGACGAGATCGCGCTGCGGATTCCCAATCTTCCCCATCAGTCCGTTCCGGCAGGAACCGGTCCGGAGCAAAACGTCGAGGTGCGCCGTTGGGGCGCGCCGCCAACATTCTCGTTTCCTCCCCAAACACATTGGGACATTGGCGAACGTCTCGGCATTCTCGATTTCGATCGCGCGGCGAAAATCGCCGGTGCCCGATTTGCCGTCCTGACAGGCGACGGAGCAAGACTTGAGCGGGCGCTGATTAATTTCATGCTCGATCTTCACACGACCGAACATGGCTATCGAGAAGTCCTGCCACCGCTCATGGTGAATCGATCGGCCATGACGGGAACGGGACAGCTGCCGAAATTCGAGGAGGATCTCTTTCGCCTTCGCGACGAGGACTATTTTTTGATACCGACCGCCGAAGTCCCCCTCACCAACTTACACCGAGACGAGATCCTCAGTGAATCGGCACTTCCGATTCGATATACGGCCTATACCCCCTGTTTTCGGCGTGAGGCAGGGTCGTATGGCAAGGACACGCGAGGCTTGATCCGTCTGCATCAGTTTAACAAAGTGGAACTAGTCGCCTTCACGAAAGCCGACCATTCATACGAGGAGTTGGAGCGACTCACGGGACACGCCGAGACTGTCCTCCAACGGCTAGGACTTCATCATCGCGTCGTAACGCTTTGTACCGGAGATATGGGGTTTTCTGCCGCTAAAACCTACGACCTCGAGGTTTGGCTTCCTTCACAGAACCAGTTCCGCGAGATTTCGTCTTGCAGCAACTTCGAGGCGTTTCAGGCAAGACGGGCTGCTATCCGCTGTAAAGGCGCCGGCGGGAAAAAGGATTCGAAAACAGAGTTCGTCCATACCCTGAATGGCTCAGGGCTCGCGGTCGGGCGGACCCTCGTTGCAATCCTGGAAAACTACCAGCAACCGGACGGATCGATTATCATGCCCGAGGCCTTGCGGCCATATTTACGAGGAATGGACCGGATAAAGAGAGAGTAGTTAGAGTGTTCGCCGGAGTTTCGTGGCCTAGCGGAGGGGTGACGGAGCGGCCGAACGTGCCGGTCTTGAAAACCGGAGACCTCGCAAGGGGTCCGCGAGTTCAAATCTCGCCCCCTCCGCCATAGTTCAATGCCTCAGTAGACAACATAGGACTCACACCTCGGCATCAACCCCTTCTTCTGAATGTAACGACAAAAGCGAGTAGCAGCTCTCTTTAGGTTTACAGCACCTTTTTCAGGTTGAAGGTACCGTTCATATTGTCACAGGAGCGCCTTCGCATGTCCTTCCACGCTGCCTGGTCACAATCTTAGATGCCGGAGGATCGGATTGATACGCACCGGCAGCTCACCGTATTGCGGCTTCATCTCTCGCATTCCCTGCCGCTTGGCCCACTCGCGGTCACAGTCTGCTTCTATCCGCTTGTATAGCCGGAGCGCATAGATCAGACCGGACACGAAGCCAATCACTAACGCGACCAACACGGACACAAGATGCCATTCGCTCATGTAAAGTCTCTTGCGGTAAACTTGAAGTTGTTCTGAACAGTCTGACTGTGGCAAGGGCGGAGTCGGCAGCAGAACGAAGCGTCTCCCTGAGGACACGCAGACATTGTGGGAATTGAACCTCTCCCCCACCTACATTGGACTAACGTTCGACTGCCCAGCAGGTGTCATCTCTGATATTTCACTAGAACAACTGCTGTGAGCGCCATTAAAGGCACTGACAGCAAAGTAGTACTGTGCATTAAACTCAAGTCCTCCGATTGCGGTAGAAGGCTCGGCCACATCCACTGATTTTTCATAGTTGCATGATCCAACACTTCCGCTTGAATGTTTTCCATAATGCACGGTGTATGAAATCACCGTAGGATCGTTCACAGGGTCCCAGGCTACTGATGCTATGGCGCCGGCACCGCTTCCTTCTCCCCCTTCTCCACATCCAGCTAACGAGATGAGGTAAAATCCGAACGCAACAGAACAGACAAACCTGCATGCAAAGACCATGGGTTCTCCCCCAAGTGTTCTAGTTTAAGACCGAGGCTTGAAACGTCAGTGGCGTATGCAAGGACCACTAGCGCTTGCTCGGTCAGATTTTGACCTTGCC
>DASTQY010000450.1:0-7653 GCA_035761525.1 Nitrospira sp.
TGACAGGTCTATAGCGCGTCGGGTCATTGAGACCGAATGAGGTGGCGCTGCGGCAGACGCCGGACTAATCTTCGAATGGTCAAAAGCCGTGCTATGAGGGTTCTCGAAACCCATACTATAATGAAGAAGGGCGACTGCAAAAACATGGACGTGGAGACCCTGCCTGTGTGGAACATTTCTGGAATAACAAGCGTGGTAGTCTCTTTGGTGTGTATCCCCTTAACGACGGCCGTACCAGTTCAAGCGCTAGCAAGCCCCCAAGTCCAAGAACGCCATAGTAAAAGGCCGGCGACCGAACCGGTAAGCACTCAGTATTCAATCCCGGGTGCCTCCTTCCTCGTCGTGCAGCGTCAAACAAATCCCGATGCGTCTGAACGGGCGCTCGATGAAGCAGCGGCTCGAACAGTGGTAGAGGCCTTCACGTACATGCTGGATCATCGAAAGGACTACCCTCGCTTTGATGAAAGCATGAAGAAGCAGGCTCTACAGGAGGTGGTTATTGAGCCGACTGTGATCAATCAGGAGGGAAAGTCGTTTCCCTTCCTGGTCGCCCGGACCGCACAGTCAGGCCAAGTACGCCTGCTTATTAGTGCAGAATTTCTCCGCAAACAGGGTCACCTTGGACATCCTGAGACGCTAGTCCCGGCGCTGGCCAAAGAGTTCCAATGGGTCGTGAGCAAAGCAGATACTGGAACGAAGCTCCAGCCGCCTTCGGTGCGCAGTGATCTTGCCAAGGTGCCGATCCGTACGGACCAGGAAATCGCTACGATGTCAGCCGAGGAGCGGCTCAATCTGCTTCGTGCGCTCTTGGGCCGGTATCTGAATACCGTAGATGAGCACAACAGTCTCGACGGCCAACCGCATTACGAGGCAGGGACCAACACCTTGATCCAGCCAGCGCAGCCAGATTCCACCACCAAGCTGTACGATATTCGGGTCCGAGAGGCCTTACAAAAAATCGTGCATGGGCCATGGTTCATGACTCAAACGCCAAAAGCGGTCCGCTGTTTGCTGAACGGAACTATCTGGAACGTCGCCTTTGTAAAGATTGATCAACGTGATTGGGCCACACGTACCCGTGTGCTGTCCAAGCCTGTAGTGGTTGGGGAAGCAGGTCGCACGATTCAACCGGCCACAATCTTAGTGAATACATTCCGGCTGGCGGTGCCGGATGATCCTTTCTATGGTGATACGAATGGCCTTCCCATGGGTGCCCTGTCAGCAGATCAGGTCGCGCGAGTCATCGCGAAGGAAATTGAACAGAATATCATTGAGAAATCCATGAGAGGTCACGTTGCCCAGGACGAGCTGACCATGCCGAAGTGAGTGCCGGAACGGCATAACCCTCCCCTGTCAGTCCGCATTCCGATACTTCGTTGACGATTGTGCCGTATGACGCGGTGTAGGAATTCCGAACCCCAATCTCAGACAACAATTGGATAGATGGGCCCGGGTTGTACTGTCGTGGTAGCAGCGTGGTAGCAGATGAGGAGAGCCGGAGCCCGAGATTTTTAGAAATCTTAACTTTCGGAGACTGGTTTAGTTCGAGTAATGCCTAACTTCTTCATCCTGTATTGAAGAGAGGTGCGTTTCATGCCGAGCTTTTTGGCGGCACCGGACGCGCCGCCGATGACCCATCGGCATGCTTCGAGCGTCCGACGGATCAGATCACGCTGGGCATCTTCACGGGGTGTGGCTTGGAGATCCATACTCTCGGTGAGAGGCGATGCCTGGACCGCCTCAGTCATGAGATCCCTCAAGGAGTCGCATTTTTCCTGAATTCCTGTCCAAAAAAAGTTGGTAAGTCTCGTCTGGGCGTTCGTACTCCATTTGACAAACTTTACGCCGAAGTGTGTTCCGATGGTCCACTGCACTGTGGCATCTTCGATCATGACAGGCTCCTGGTCGTGAGAGAGGTAGAGGACCAGCGCCAGTCGCATACCGATCTGAACCGGATCTTGGCTTTCGATTCGAAGCCCTTCTCGTGAGACATCAATTACCTGTCCCTTGCCCAGTATCTCAGGGGTGAGATAGTTGATCGAGGCCTGAAGAGGGATGCGTGGGACGCATCGCCCGTTCCATGCCTTCTCGTTTACGACCATATGTCCCCCTGGACTGAAGACAATTATTAATTGGCCGTCAGCACAACATAACTATGCGCCGTTGGAGGCGGTCTGTCACGTATAAATGTTTACCGTGCACGAGCAAAACGGCTCAAAAAGCCCGCGTCTTTTGATGAAGAGAAAGACATACAAGCGGCAATTCTCTGGTCCTCCGATCACGCGCCTTCCGAACTGAACTCCTCCAGGGGTTGGAAAAACTGCATGGTGGCTCGGCCGGTGCGACCTCCATTTCAGCTCGCACGCCGAATCTAGATAGGAAGCTCGGTCTCTCTATTGAGCGTATCCGCACAGCCCGCGCAGTTCGTGATTTCACATCTCGCAGACACCCGCAACCAGGAATCGCTCACGAATGGCTCTATTGCTTGATTACACTTCATCTTACGATGACGTTTTCCCATAGCCTTTCCGTTGCGCCTGGAACTGAAACGTGGCCTCAAGTTTGCTCATTCGTCTCACGAACACACCTGTCGTCATTGGGCAGGCGTCCGCGTACTTGGCGTTCGCAGAAGAACCCCCTGCCGACAAAACTGAAACTGTTCCGATACTTTTGGCGATGGATAGAACTGCCATGACCGAATCGCAGCACCATCTTAAAGGCTTCCAATTCATTGTGTTGAACCTGGTGATCGGTCTCGCTCATATGGTGGTGCTGTTCAATGCAGGCTCTTATGTCGCACTTCTTCCCCATGCGGCAGGTAATCTCGGCGGCGTGCTGCCGAGTTTTGGCACCTGGGCTCAGACGGATTTCATGATTGCTTTGGCTCTCGCATTTCCCCTTGCTCGCTGGTTATCGTCCCGTTTTGGTGAGACTCGTGTATTCGTTGTGTCATTTATCGTGTATGCCATGGCGTCGGGTCTGTGCTTATTGGGCAGCGAGATCAGCACATTTCTGCCTGCTCGTGTCCTCCTAGGCCTCGCTGGAGGACTGACCCTTCCGCTGGGGCAGTCCCTTCTCTTGAAGGAATATCCTGATCGCATCAAATCGTTAGGGCTCGCTATTTGGGGCCTGTTCACCTTGATGCCTTTTACCGCGGGTCTCGCTACTGGAGGTTGGGTCGCCGATGAACTGGGCTGGCGTGGACTGTTCGCCCTAAATATTCCGTTCGCGCTGCTGATTGCCAGCGTGTCCACCATACTCCTGCCTCATCACAGCGTCGTCTCACAGGTCGAACGGTTTGATTTTGTGGGGTTTGCCTTGTTGGCACTCATCTTCGCCGGCATCCAAACCATCTTCAACCTCGGCAACGATTTCGATTGGTTCGATTCTTCCGTGATCCAAGTGACCATGGTCGTCGTTGTCGCAGCCATCCCGGTCTGGATTATTTGGGAATTGGGGGAGGAACGACCAGCAGTGAACATACGGTTGTTCCTGCATCGCAACTTCACCGTTGGGTTAGTCTCTTTGAGCCTCGGCTTTTTATCTATCCAAGGGCTTCTTGCGCTGTTTGTGGTGCAGCTGCAAACGGTCCTAGGCTACTCCTCGACGCTTGCCGGTTTGGCATTCTTACCTATGCTGCTATTCGGCGTACCACTGATTGCCATCATGCATGAAGTAGCGAAACGCTTCGACGTTCGTATGCTCGCTTGTTTCAATGCCGTCGGCTTTGCCGCGACGTTTTATTGGATTGGGCTTTTCGATGATCCTCAATCCTATGATCAGATCTTCTGGCCCATGGTCCTCGAAGGTGTCTTCCTCGGATCATTTTTCACACCGCTGACAATATTGACGTTACACGGGCTTTCAGGCGAGGAAATGATGAGCGCCGCGGAGGTCGCAAATCTGTTTCGTCTTGCCGCCGGTGCCATAGGGATTACGTGGCAAAGCGTGGTGGTGTTCCGCCGGATTCCGTTCCATCAATTAGCTCTTAGCGATCACTTTGGGGGTCGGATTTCGGCATCCTACGATGCGTGGAGCCAAATCGTGGAGAAGCTACAGGCTATCGGGTTCGATCGTGCAGGAACGGAGCGGCATCTCCAGCTGCTCATTAAGCAACACGCGGGCATTCTGGCCTTGAACGATGCCTTTCTCCTGTCCAGCTGTCTGTGTCTAGGTGTTGCAGTGCTAGTTTGGTTTGCACGAAGCAGCCGGATCCCGGCCTCGACAGAACCGGATGCTGTACAAGCATGGCAGGCTGAAGAGTTGATGGAACAGCCATGAAGCCACGGTGGATAACAAGGCAGGTGCTAAAAAACGCATCCTGGGCGGTCTTTTGGATGGTCTCCGGTTGCGCCTGGATCCCGAAAGGCGACCCTCCAGCGGCTTACATCGAACCGCCAGAACTGAAAGAGACGCTCGCCGAAGTGACCAGCCGGCTGCACAACTGGCCGGAGGATCACTGGTGGGAGCTCTTTGGTAACCCTGAACTGAATCAACTTGTCGAAACGGCTCTGAAGGATAACCCAGGCCTCAAACGAGCCGCCGCGCGACTACGCGAAGCACAAGGGTTGGTTCGCGTGGAAGGAGCCCGCCTTCTGCCGTTCTTAGAGGCAGATGCGTCGCTGACTTACGAGCGGATTTCTCAGCACGGCGTCTTTGCTGCATTAAATCCGGAGGTAGCTGGTGCGCGGATTCTCCTCGGGATAGTGAACCCGCTGAGTTTTCGTTACGAGTTCGATTTCTGGGGCAAGAATCGAGCGAGGCTGGAAGGTGCCCTCGGACAAGCCGCGGCCGAGGAAGCGGAAAGGGCCGAAGTTCACCTGCGACTAAGCACCGGCATTGCGCGTGCCTACCTCCGTGGTCAGGCCTTACATCGGCAGTTGGAACTCGCCGCCTCCATTGTGGATCTCCGGCATCATCTTCGCCGTCTCGCGGAAACCCGCTATAAGCTCGGACTCGATAATGATCTCGCAGTGAAACAAGCCGTTGCCGACTACGAAGCCGCAGTAAAACGGCGTGCTGGCGTGCGTGATCAGCTGGATGTCCAACGTCATTTGGTCGCGCGCCTTACCGGTAAAGGGCCGGACGATGTCCAGAACCTGTTCGCCAAGTCCTCTATCGCTGGACTCAACGAGGTGCCGATCCCCGAACACTTGTCCATTGGACTACTGGTCCACCGCCCTGATCTCGCCGCATCGCTCTATCGAGTGGACTCGGCTGCTCGACTTGTGAAAGCCGCGAAGGCTGAGTTTTATCCGACAATCGATTTGACGGCTTTCGTTGGGTTCAACGCCCTGACGCTTACAAAAGGGGCAGATCAGCTCGCAAATCTTTTATTTTCCGGCCAGAGCTTTTCCTATGGCATCGCACCGGGAATTCGGCTTCCGATTTTTGAAGGCGGCCGTTTACGTGGCGAGTTGACCGTGCATCGAGCTGAGTATGACGCGGCTGTAGAACTGTATAACGAGACGCTGTTGGATGCCTTACGGGAAGTGGCTGATAGCCTGAGCGCCTGGAAAGCGACCAACGACATGCTCGAATCGCATGAACGATTGGTCGCGTCCCTCAATCAAGACTGGCATTTGGCAAAAGTGCGTGTGGCCACTGGTTTAGATGATGACCGGGAGGCCTTACGCCATCGTTATCCCCTCCTTGAACAGGAATACACGCTTCGCGCTTTGGAGAGTGACCGACTGGTTGCCGCCGTAGATCTGATCGAAGCATTGGGCGGTGGATACCATAATCCTGATCTTGCAAAGCGACCGGCGCATAACGAAAGCTAACGATGAGCACAACCCATTCCGTCCCGCCCCCAGCTCCGCATCTGTATGAAGGATCGCTCCATGCACAGCGGAACCGTCGTCTGTTTATGGTGCTGATCGTGATGATGCTCCTAGGGCTGGCGTACGCCGTGTATTGGTGGACAACAGGTCGACATTGGATTCGGACAGACAACGCATATGTGACGGGAAACCTCGTTCCGGTCACAGCCCAAGCGACAGGCATCATTACGCAAGTTCTTGTCGAGGAAACGCAGTTCGTTCACCGCGGCGACGTGATAATCCGACTCGATGAACATGAAGCCTATGCGGCACTGGGACGGGCACGTGGACGGCTGGGAGAGAGCGTCCGTCGCATTAACGCGTTGTTCCTAACGCAAAGGCAGCTCACAGAAAAATTGAGAGCTCGACGGGCGCGGTTGAACGTTGTTTGGCACGATGTGGACCGCTACAAAAAAGCCTCACCCAGCGGTGCAGTCTCGAAACAAATCCTACAAAATGCCCTGGATCAACTCCAAGCACTCGAGGCGGAGGTGCGGGAGACTCAAGCTGAGTACGATACGCTGGACGCACAAATTGGCGGGACAACTGTGATGGAACACCCGGCGGTCGAACTGGCGAAGCATGAATTCATTAATGCACATCTTGAATATGCTCGGCAGCAGATTCTTGCCCCAGCCTCTGGCTACGTCGCAAAGCGCAAGGCGCAAGTGGGTGATCGCGTCAGACCTGGCACCAATCTGATTACCATTGTGCCTTTAGACCATCTCTGGGTGGAAGCGAATCTCCGGGAAACCGAACTCGAACACGTCCGTCCGGGGCAGCCAGCGGAAATCCGTGTCGATCTCTATGGCGACAGACATATATTCCATGGCACGGTGGAAGGGTTAGTCCCAGGAACCGGAAGTCCGTTCGCCCTACTTCCGCCGGATAACTCTACTGGCAATTTCATCCATATCACCGAGCGTGTGCCAGTCCGCATCGCGTTAGCGGCGGATGAAATTCGAGATCATCCTATTCGGCCGGGCCTCTCAACATTCACAAAGATCAGAGTAACCGAGTCTGGTCAATCGGTATGGTCGTCCCTAGCCAAGGCCGACACCGAGGAGTATCAGACGGACGTGTACAGCGACGAGCTAACCGGTGCCGAAGCTTTGGCACTGAGTGTCATCACGGGCAACGTGCGCTCGGACCGATTACATACCCCGGAAATGGCGGAAGGAACGGGAACCATATTAGGGGAGAACCATCGCCATCGTTTTTCTGAGCGGTCGAAGCCAAAATCAAACGTTCCACTTCGAAGTCCCGACCTCGGCGAGGCATTCCTTCCCTTGTCGCCGTCGATCGGGCCCGGGTCTGATCGTCTCGGACCTGAAGCCGGGCCATCGACTATGCGGCCACGTCGTCCTGATTCAACCCGTCCACAGTCACCCTCCCAGTGAACTCCCGACAACGGGCGCTCCTGGTTGGTGGCAACGGTTGAAGGCTACACCACTATGACTCTAAACCCTCGCGTTTTAAGACTGCCTGATGAAGACAACCGATGAGATGTCGGCCAATGTGAGTGACGATTCTTCAAAGGGGATACGATCAGTTTCGCACACCGCTCCAAACTGTTGCCTGCCAAGACACCAGTTGATGTTTCCTGACCTTGTGGTGTAACTGTCCTATTGGAGTAGCTTCAGTCATAAGCATGATGCAATCGATGGCCGAGCTAATGTCCGACTGCAATCGCCTGGTTTACTGCGTCGTCAGGCGGCTCATCACGAGGGAGAAGTGATATGACCAAACCAGCAAAGAACACAATTTGTCTTTGGTACGATAGAGACGCCGAGGAGGCGGCGCGATTTTACGCCAGGACGTTTCCCGATTC